>CAKZJM010000392.1 GCA_936943315.1 uncultured Methylophilus sp.
GAGGGCGTGCGCGAGGTGCTGATCGCCGCCGATCGGGGGACGGATGGCGAGGCGTCGGCCGAGCAGCTGCGGACGAGCCTGGCGACCGCCGGACTGAAGACTGTACGCAAACCCATGTCCATCACGGCGATGGCTTTATCGAGTGTCAGTGGCGGTAGAGTCAACATGTTGTGTATCCTGTGATCACAATATTATTGGCTGCCATGCCTCTGCAAGGCAGCCAACAAAGCTCGCTTATGGTTTAGCCGCGCTTACTTTCGCAGGTTCCGGCGTTTTTTGAACTGGCAAACCCTTCAACTGGTTCAGCGCTTGCTGGAACTGGAAGTCATCCTTGCTTGTAGGCTCAATCGGACCGCGGGCTTCTGCATGTTTTTCTTCCTTGAGCTTCTCAGCCGCTGCACGAGATTTTGCTTCATCCGGCGTTTTGCTGTCTGCATTACCTTTGGCATCAGTCGGGTTGGACAAGTGGCGTTTCAAGTCAGCTTCATGCAAGCTCAAGCTAGGATCAGAACCGTCATCAATCGTAATATCCGGGACAATACCTTTGGCCTGGATTGAGCGACCGTTAGGTGTGAAGTAACGCGCTGTGGTCAATTTGATGGCGCTGCCGTTGTTCATCGGCAAGATCGTTTGCACAGAACCTTTACCAAAGCTCTGGATGCCCATGATGGTGGCGCGTTTGTGGTCTTGCAAGGCACCCGCCACGATTTCAGAGGCTGAGGCAGAGCCTGCGTTGATCAATACAACGATAGGCACAGACTTGAACTCTTCAGGCAGGTCTTTGAGGTAGTCTGATTTACCACGGCGTGCATAATCCATAGGCGTGGCATTTAAACGCATTTTGGAATCGACCACCCGGCCTTCGGTATACACCACCAGATCATCTTTAGGCAGGAAGGCCGCAGAAACACCCACTGCAGCATCGAGCAAGCCACCTGGGTTGTTACGCAAGTCTAAGATCAAACCTTTCAAAGGAGTTTTGTTTTCGGCCGCCAGGGTTTTCAGGGCTTTGGCCAGGTCTTCACCCGTACGCTCCTGGAACTGGGTGATGCGCACGTAGCCATAATCCTGTTCAATCCATTTGTTTTTCACGCTTTGGGCCTTGATCACTGCGCGGGTCAAGGTGAATGTCAGCGGTTTGTCTTCGCCTTTGCGTAACACGGTCAGCGTGATTTTGGTGTCTGGTGTGCCGCGCATACGCTTGACCGCATCATTGAGGGTCAGGCCACGCACCTGGGTGTCATCCAGTTTCATGATCAGGTCGCCAGATTTCAGGCCTGCTTTGTAGGCTGGGCTATCTTCAATCGGTGTGACCACTTTTACCAGGCCATCTTCCATCGCGACTTCAATGCCTAAGCCACCAAACTCACCTTGTGTGCCCGCTTGTAACTCTTTGTAGGCGTCGGCATCCATAAAGGTGGAGTGTGGGTCCAGGCCTTGCAGCATGCCTGAAAGCGCTTCATTGATGAGTTTTTTGTCTTCGACGGGTTCTACATAGTCAGACTTCACCTTGGCAAATACTTCGGCAAATACACGCAGTTCATCAATAGGCAGCTGTGAGACAGAAGTTCTGTCAGCCCAGGCTGAAATATTGATGCTCACCAGGATACCTACAAATATGCCTGCACCCAGCAAGCCGAATTTTTCTAATTTGGAACGCATACCATGCCTTGTGATCAATTAAGCGAAGAATATTACTGTATTAAGAGTCAAGTTGCATCAACGGATGTCAGCCTGTTTTAGAGAGTGGATAGAACGCAGTTAAGTTCATTTTCCGCTATTTCAATAAAATTGACTATACTCGTCACGCAAATAATTGTTTAGAGTGAAATATGCAAAAGCCTATCGTAGAAATTGAATTTTGTACACAGTGCCGTTGGTTGTTGCGGGCCGCCTGGCTCGCACAAGAGTTGTTAACCACGTTTGATACTGATTTGAAATCGGTGAATCTGGTGCCTAGCACAGGTGGCATTCTGGAGGTGCGTTGTGACGGTGTGCTGATTTTTTCCCGTAAGGCAGCGGGACGGTTTCCGGAATCCAAAGAGTTGAAACAGTTGATCCGCGACATCATCGATCCCGAGCGTTCGCTGGGGCATAGTGATACGCCGGTACAGGGCGCAGGGGAGTAGAGGGGTTATTTAGACGCTTCTACTTCGAGGCGTTTGGCGCCGTTGTAGCGGGTGCTCCAGTAGCGCTCGTCCATGTTTTCAACACGCACTTTGGCGCCAGCTCTGGGGGCATGAATAAACTGGTTATTGCCAACGTAAATGCCGACGTGTGAAAAGGCTGATCTCAGCGTATTAAAAAAGACCAGGTCGCCGGGTTGCAAGTCTTCGCGTTTAACCGCGTTGCCCATTTCACTGATGGTGCGTGCAGAAGGGGGTAATGAAATTTGAGCCGCGTGCTTGAACACATATTGGACAAATCCGCTGCAATCAAAGCCGGTTTCAGGGCTGCGGCCACCGTATTTGTAATCCACACCGGTCAGGCTGAGGGCGCGGATCATGATTTCTTCTACTTTTTCAGACCACGAACCTGCAATAGCGGACTCACTTTCCACGACTTGTTCTTGTGAGTAGCTATAGGCATTCTGCCAGCGCTTGTCGTCGCTGGGTGCGGCCACACTTTTGCACTGGCATAACAGCATGCTGACCATGAGTGCAGCAAGTCTAATGGCAAATTTGTTCATCACAATCAAAGGCTTGAGTAAGGGTTCATTGACACAGAAGTGACAACGGACTAAACCATGCCATATTTTAACCATTGTTGCAAGTATTGGTGTAAATATATAATCGCGGCAGGTAAGGCTTGTTTGAGCACGTGTGTGAAGAAAGCCTGCCTCATTTTTGGCGGCTCGTGGGATAATTAGCACATGTCTTTACAGCAGCAAGTCAGTTCCGCGTTTTCTGAAAACGGGTGTTTGGCGCAAGCCATGCCCGACTTCCGTAGCCGTCCGCAACAGCAGGAAATGGCCCAGGCGATTGCCGAGGCCATTGAGCAACAACAGCAACTGGTGGCAGAAGCGGGCACAGGCACCGGTAAAACGTATGCTTACCTGGTGCCGTCGCTGCTTTCCGGCGGCAAGGTGATTATCTCCACTGGCACTAAAACGCTGCAAGACCAGTTATATCAGCGCGACTTGCCTGCGGTGCGCGAGGCACTCAAGGTGCCGGTTTCGGTCGCCATGCTCAAAGGCCGCGCCAACTATATCTGCCATTACCATTTGCAACGTGCTAGCCAGGAAGGGCGTTTCCAGTCGCGCGAAGATGCGCAATACATCCCTATCCTGCAAAGCTTTGCCGAACACAGCCAAACTGGCGATAAGGCCGAGCTGGTAGAAGTGCCAGAACAAGCGACGGTGTGGCAACAAGTGACTTCCACACGCGATAACTGCGTTGGCCAGGATTGCCAATACTACAAGCAATGTTTTGTCATGGAAGCACGTAAGCAGGCCTTGGCCGCGGATGTGGTGGTGGTCAACCATCACTTGTTTTTTGCCGATGTCATGTTGCGCGATGAAGGCGTGGCTGAGTTGCTGCCAAGTGCCAACACGGTGGTCTTTGATGAGGCGCACCAGTTGCCGGAAGTGGCGGGCCTGTTTTTTGGCGAAGATATTTCTACCTCGCAATTGATGGATTTGGCGCGCGATAGCCAGATGGCTTACCTCAGTATTGCAAAGGACTGTGTTGCACTGAGCGAAGCTGTGCCGCCGCTGGAGAAGGCCTGTCGTGATTTCCGGCTGGTGTTCCAGTTTGAAGGCTCGCGCATGCCAGTGCAAAAAGCGCAAAGCCTTAAAAATTTTGACGATGCCTATCAGCGCATGCTTGAAACCCTGGCTGCGCTCACAGCCGTGCTTGAAACCCAGGCGGGCCGGGACCCGCTGCTGGAAAAATGCTGGCAGCGCGGCGAAGGATTGTTGGCTTTGCTGGAAGCCTGGTTAAAAGGCAATCAGGCCAACTTGGTGCGCTGGGTGGAAGTGTTTAGCCAAAGCGTGCAATTACACGCGACCCCCCTCAGTGTGGCAGATGGTTTTGGCAAGCAGCTCAATGCCCAACCGCGTGCCTGGATTTTTACGTCTGCCACCTTGGCCGTGAAAAGTGACTTCAGCCATTACCAGGGGCAGATGGGCTTGCTGGCAGCACAAACCAAACACTGGCAAAGCCCGTTTGATTATGGCCAACAGGCACTGCTTTATGTGCCAAGTGGCATGCCCGAGCCCAATAGCAGTGCTTACACCGCTGCTGTTGCTTCGGTGAGCCTGCCCATCTTACAAGCTAGTCGTGGCCGGGCGTTTGTGTTGTGCACCTCATTGAAAGCCATGCGCGAAGTGCATGCATTACTCAAGCAGGCTTTTGAAGAGCATGGCTTGGAATATCCCTTATTGATGCAGGGTGAGAGCAACCGCACGGAGTTGCTGGACCGTTTCCGCGCGCACGGCAACGCGGTGCTGGTCGGCTCACAAAGTTTCTGGGAGGGCGTCGATGTGCGTGGTGAAGCGCTGTCCTGCGTTATTATCGATAAGCTGCCGTTTGCGCCGCCTGATGATCCTGTGCTGGCTGCACGCATCGACAAAATGAATGCCGAAGGTAAAAACGCCTTTATGGAATACCAGTTACCTTACGCCGTGATCACCCTCAAGCAAGGCGCCGGCCGCCTGATTCGTGACGAGCAGGATCTCGGCGTGCTGATGATTTGCGACCCCCGGCTAGTAGATAAACCTTATGGCCGGCGCATCTGGCAAAGCCTGCCGCCTTTCCGGCGTACCCGCGTGCAGCAAGAAGTCGAAGATTTTTTTACGCTCATCAATAGCGGCGCTGCTTAGTGAGTTTTTGTCATGCTTGAGATCGCCGCCCACGAATACACGCTCACTGCCATCCGCGCCCAGGGTGCGGGCGGGCAAAATGTGAACAAGGTCTCTTCTGCCATTCACCTGCGGTTTGATATTCATGCTTCCAGCCTCAGTGCGCCGGTTAAAAGCCGGTTGTTACAAAGCAAAGACCAGCGAATTAACGCAGAAGGCGTGTTGATCATCAAGGCACAACAATACCGCACCCAAGAGGCCAACAAGCGGGATGCGATTGCGCGCTTGCATGCGATTGTGGAGGCTGCGAGCCATGTGCATGCCATGCGTTATGCGACACGGCCGACCCTGGCATCCAAAAAACGCCGGGTGGCCGGAAAAATGCAACGTGGATTAGTGAAGCAGACGCGCGGCAGGGTGCACGACGAGCATTAAAACGCGTTAGCGCTTTTTCAAGTGAATCAATATCAGGCCAGCAGCACTGAGTATCAGAAACGCCCAGTTTTTCCACCAGACATAGGGCGTACTGCCTTGGTAAGCCTGTGCCTCACCGGTGAGGATCATCGCCTGGTCGTGTGGGGCATGCTGTAACACTTGTCCTTGTTTATCAATGATGGCGGTGGCGCCAGTATTGGTGCTGCGCAGTACCATGCGCCCGGTTTCAATGGCGCGTACCTGGCTAAACTGCATGTGTTGGTCGGCCGCAAACGATTGCCCATACCAGGCGTCGTTACTGATATTCACCAGTAATTCTGCCTGGGGCAGTTGCTGCGCGATTTCTTCCCCAAAGACGTCTTCATAGCAAATATTCACGCCGATTTTTTGCCCGGCGATCAGCAAGGGTTGTTTTGACGTGCCGCGTGATAAATCGCTTAGCGGCATATGCAGCCAGTCACGGTAAATCCAGCCAAACACGCTTTTAAGCGGGATATATTCACCGAACGGCACCAGGTGGCTTTTGGAGTATGACTGCATGGGTGCGCCGCCCAGGCTGATAGCGCTGTTAAAGTATTCGCCCCGTTTTGATTCAACCACCCCCACCAACAGGTCGCCGTGCTGGCTCTGCGCATGTTGTTTCAGTGCCTCCAGGTAAGACGGGTCAAGTTGCTCGATGAGCACTGGCAAAGCCGTTTCTGGCAGCACTATCAATTGTGCCTGAGTTTGGCGCACCATCTCCAGGTATTGTTTTAAGGTCTGCTCGGCATGCTCAGGTGACCATTTCACTGTCTGGCTGATGTTGCCTTGCAGCAACCCCACTTTAACCGGCTGCCCGGCAGGGTGCGTCCACGGCACCACAGAGAGTCCGCTGCCCGCAATCAACAGCAGCAACATGATCGCCACTGACTGCAAACGTTGGGTCGTGGTCACAACCATCATCAGGTAGGTGGCAAACAAGGCTGTGAGGGCAGAAACGCCATACACGCCCAGCACGGGTAAAAATCCAGCCAGAGGACTCTCCGGTGCCTGGCTATAGCCCAAGGTCAACCAGGGGAATCCGGTAAATATCCAGCTGCGCACCCAGTCTGATAAGGCCCATAGAATGGGCGCTGCCCAGAGTAAATGCGTTTTCTTGGCCAGGTAACCCGCCAATGCCGGAAACAGTGCCATGAACGCACACAGGCAAAAGGTGGAGAACCCGGCAAACCACCAGGGCATCCCGCCAAAGGTATGCAGGCTGATGTAAATCCAATAGATTCCCAACCCGTAGAGGCCAAGCCCAAACGACCAACCCAGTTTGAACACTTGCCCTGGCGTGGCTGCGTGCTGCCATAGCCAAAACAGGCCCGCGATGGTCAACCACGGTAGCCAGAAAAAACCATAGGGTGCAAAGCCGAAGACGGTGAGGATACCCAACAATAAAGCCAGTGTTTTGCCTTGCCAGGTGGATATAGAAGTAGCGGTCATCAGTGCGAGTCTTTCATCTGGCCCTTGACTGGCTGAATGTCGCTAATGCCCAACCAGGCCGAAAAATCGGCGGATTGCAGCACTTGCCACTCGACCATTCTGGCAATCGCAATAGGATCATCAGGATCGACTTTTTGCGTCGGCCTGGCCGGATGACACATCAGCACGGGCGGTAACTCTTTTTCAGGTTCGGATGTGAGCGCCAATTGTTTGAGTTGCTTGGCCCACTGCATCCAATGGGCCTGGTAAGCAGCCGCGTTGCCTTCAAAGTCATAGACGCCCAGCAACAGGGGTGAAATACGGAATCCTGCGGCCTGCGCAAGTTTTTTCAGGCGTTGTGCGCCTAGCCAATGAATGAGGCGGGCTTTGAGGCCGCTGCCGACCGGCGGGCTGGAAATACGCAGCCAGGGGCGTTCAGCGACCGGCAGTTGGCCGTAACGCTGTTGCATCACTTTGATAAGGCAATCACGAATCACCGGCAATTGATGCACGTGCAAATGCCCATCCACATAATCTGGCGCGCTACCAAGTGAGTTCTCAAAAGCATCGAGTTGTTGCTCGATGTTGTCAGTCACTGCTCGCTTGCTGAGGGTGCCAGACAGGCTACGCAACACCAGTAAAGCGTGTGGACAACGCAAGGTTTGCGAAAACTGGGTGAAGTCCAGGTGCACGCCAACATCTGCCTGCTTGCGCAATGGCGGCGTGAGAGATTTCGCGCTCTCAGGCCAGCGCGGGCTTAAGGTCATGCAGGAGGTGGCCGTCAGCACACCGCGTTCTATCAGGGTCAGGATCGCCGCATCAATGGCTGCTGATTGTGCATAATCGTCGGCACAAATAATTAACTTAGCCATGCAGCGCCTTATTCATGTTGAAACGCCCAGAAACGACTCAGTAGCCAGGTGCTGATGGCAACAATCACCATCACCGCGCCGAGTACAAACCAGAAAGGCAATGGGGTGTAAGTCAGCCCCAGCCATAGCAGCACTTGATTGCCCAGAAAGCCAAACAGGGCCACGGCCAGAAATTTGACAAAGGCTGCGGCATGGCTGGCCTGGGTGCCCCGAAAAGACCAGTGGCGGTGACCAAGATAGCTCACGGGGAAAGCGCACAAAAAACCCATCCAGTTGGCAGTCGCGGCCGGGTAGCCCCAGGTGTGTGAAAGCAGCGCGACAATGTAATGCACGCCCGCTGCGAGTGCGCCTACACTGATAAATCCCAACACCGAGGCGCGCATGTTATTGGTCAGTTTGAGGCTTAGTAGCAACGGGTTGAACGACTTCAGCCACGATATAAGGCGGGCGCCCTTTTACTTCGTCATACACACGGGCAAGATACTCACCAAGCACGCCGATAAATAGTAACTGCACGCCTGCAAAAAACATCATGCTGGCAACCACAGTAGGCCAGCCTGGGACCGATTCATGCAGGAACAAGGCGTCAATCACCACCACTGCACCATAAGCAAACGCCAATAAAGCTAAGGTGGCACCGGTTAAGCTGGCCAGGCGCAATGGCAATACCGAGAAACCCGTAATGCCTGTCCATGCCAGTGCGATCAATTTGAGTTTTGAATAAGCACTTTCACCATGCATGCGCGGCAAGGGCGTGTAAGGGATGCCAATAGATTTGTAGCCCACCCAGGCGTAAATGCCTTTCATAAAGCGGTTGCGCTCGGGCAAGGCACACAAGGCATCCACGACCTTACGGTTCATGAGACGGAAGTCCCCGGCATCCCGCGGAATCTCGACATGGGTGCTGGCGCTCATCATGCGGTAAAAGAGCCGCGATCCCCACAGTTTGAAAGAGGATTCCTGCTCGCGGTCCTGGCGTACGGCGTAGACCATGTCATAGCCCTCACGCCATTTTTCCAGCATGGTCAGCATGAGGTCAGAAGCATGTTGACCATCTGCATCCATGCAAATGACGACATCGCCTTTGGCATAACTCAGGCCCGCGCTGATGGCATTCTCTTTGCCGAAGTTACGCGAGAACTTGACCAGGGTCACCTGGCAAGATTCGATCAGGGACTGCACAACCTCAGCCGTCTGGTCGCGGCTACCGTCATCGACCACCACCATGTCCCAGTGAGGGGACATCTGCTGCAATACGCTGCGGATATTTTGCAGGGTATGGGCAATGTTTTTTTCTTCATTGTAAGCGGGCACCATGACCGTGATATGCGGCTGGGCAGAAAGGCGATGGGTGTCTATATCGGTAGTCGTCATGGCATCAGTGAGAGCAGTGGTTGCAGGTATTGTAGCGGATTGCCACTAGTTTTTGGCGGGCGTTGCCTGACGGTCAGCGCCTTGCAGTTGCCGGCGGTCTTTCACAACAGCCAGCCACATGCCTTGCCGCTGCACGCCACCCACCAGTGTACCTTTCATCACTTCATGACAATGCATATTGGTGGTAGAGAGGAAAAAGTCAGCCTCATCCCAGCGGCGCGTCACGCTAAACCGACCATCCAGGTATGGTTCGATTTGTGGAGTATCGACACAGGCCGCCACCCAGTATGGTTGCGTGCGTTGTGGCAGCTTCATTTCCGTCAGTTGGTCTGCCGCAGCGCGTAAGGCACTGGACCAGTAATCGCCTTCCCATTTGAATTGGGCTTTTGCCTGGTCACCCGCCAGCCGGTTTAGCCTGACATATTGGTAAGGGTGTAACTGGATAATATCTGCCAACGTGACCAGCATCAGGCCTGCCATGATGCCTGCCCAAATTGCCTGGAAAACGGTGTTGCCTTGCATATGGCTGTCTGCCAGGGCGCGCCATACCGCTACAATCGCCCAGGCCGACAAAATAGCCAATAAGGGTAGCAAAAAGGTGAAGTGACGCACGCCGTTATACAACGCAGGCCGGTCTTCCATGATAAAGACGAGCGGGAAGAAAGCACCGACGAGCAAAGTGGCCATCACCATGCGTGCGGATCGTTCGGCGATGCATAATGCATCCCGGCAAAACAGCCACAACAATGGCAGGCTGAATAAACCCAGCAAGGCAGCTTCAGGCAACTTGACGGCCAGGTATTGGAACAGATAACTCCGCGGGACTTCACTGATGTTATAGACCATGCCATTGGCAATGGTCTGCATATTAAAGTCAAAGTGTGAGAATGACTTGGCCGCTTCCAGCAAATTATCAGGCTCAATCACACTCCATGGCCAGCACATTGCCATAAACACAAATGCCAGTACCGCCGCAGGTAACAACACGACCACCATGCGCAGCAAGCGCGAGAAGATAGGCGTGCGCTCAAATCGATGGTCAAGCAGCACGCGTCCGATCACCAGCAAGATGAGATAGATCACGGCAAACGCACCGCCGACGCGCAATCCCAGGGCACCACCCACGGCAAACCCCAGTAGCACAATCGCCTTGCCGCTGACGTTTTCCATATCGCGCACTACCAGCGCTGTGGCATAGAGCGCCCACAACATGCAGCTGGCAAACGGCACGTCCTTGGTGTGGGTAAACATGGTGCCCGACCATGATACGGTGAGAAACAGCAGGGCCATGGCCAGTAGCGACAAGCGCTGGCCACCCAGCAGATGTGCAAAGCGGGACACACCATAAAAGCCCAGCAGCCCAAACAAGGCTGAAAGCAGGTGCCGGATATCCCAGATCATGATAGGAATATAAGGGTCTAGCGCGGCAGCAATAATGTCAAACAGGCCACCATATAAATAAAGATTGCGGTAGTGAAACGCATCCTGATCCTTGAAGCCCGACTGGTACCAGTCGAGCAGCATCTGACCGTAGGTGTGCTGCACATACTCGTCATTGCTGATGCCATGTTGGCGGAAAGTGAGGCCTACCCAGACAAACAGGCCCAGCCAGAATAACCGTATCAACCAGCGATACGTTGTAGCTGAACAACCTGGGGCAGAAGCGAGTTTCATGGGGTATTAAATCGTGAAAAATCAACACGCGCAAGCGTATCACGACACCCACCCTGAGGATAGAGCATGGACGGGGCCATGCTCAAAAAAACTCCCCAACGCTCGCTGCAAGCGCTGGGAGAGATAGATTTAGTTGCCTGGGTCAGTGTGTACCGAAAAGCGGTAACCTGAACCACGCACGGTCTGGATCATTTCCTGGTGACTGGAAGCGACCAGTGCATTACGCAAACGGCGGATATGCACGTCGACTGTACGGTCTTCAACAAACACACGGTCACCCCACACTTTATCGAGCAACTGGGTGCGGCTGTGCACGCGCTCAGGATTGGTCATAAAAAAGTGCAGTAGTTTGAATTCTGTAGGGCCCAGTGGAATATGCACGTTATGACCAGTCACGCGGTGTGTGGTGGGGTCGAGATGCAAACCGGCAATTTCAATCGGGTCATCCGTCATTTGCGGGGCGCGTCTGCGCAATACCGCCTTGATGCGCGCGTTGAGTTCGCGCGGGCTGAATGGCTTGGTGACATAATCATCCGCGCCGACCTCGAGGCCGCGCACCTTATCAAACTCGTCACCGCGGGCGGTCAGCATGATAATCGGGACTTCTTTGGTCAGGCTGTCAGATTTCAGGCGGCGGGCAAACTCAATCCCGCTCATGCCAGGCAACATCCAGTCGAGCAAAATCAGGTCTGGCATGGTTTCACGTAGCAACATTTGTGCATGTTCAACACTGGTGGCGCGGATCGCATGATGCCCCGCTTGTTTGATATTCAACGCCAGCAATTCCTGGATCGCCGGTTCGTCTTCTACCACCAAAATATTCGCTGCAGCCATGACACTCCCTTCAAGCAATCATTGAGATCAAAGTATTGATTTAATGCTCGCCAGTTTATGAATGAATTATGACAGTTTAATGACAAACTCACATAATTTTAAATCTGGTTTTATTGCCTTTTAGAGCAATTTGTAACAAGATGTTACGGCAAAAAATAAAAGGGTTTTGATCTTGATTAATCTTTCCAAAGAACACATCACGGCTGGCAATCATTTCAATCGCTGGCTGGTGCCACCGGCTGCGCTGGCCGTCCATCTTTCTATCGGCATGGCCTACGGTTTTAGCGTATTCTGGAAGCCGTTAGGCAACGCGCTAATGGGGCCAGATGGCAAACCGGTGGCTGCGTGTGCCGCCGGGGCAGCCACATTTGGCGATAAGCTCGCAGGCACCGCAAAAGCCCTGTTCGCTACTGACTGTAACTGGACCCAGTTTGACCTGGGCTGGATGTACACCTTGTTTTTCGTGTTGCTGGGCTGCTCGGCAGCACTGTGGGGCGGTTGGCTAGAGCGTGCTGGCCCCCGCAAAGCAGGCCTGGTTGCCATGCTTTGCTGGTGTGGTGGCTTGCTGCTCTCGGCACTGGGCGTATATCAACATCAATTATGGATGATGTGGCTAGGCAGCGGCGTCATTGGCGGTATTGGCCTGGGGCTAGGTTATATCTCCCCGGTGTCGACCCTAATCAAGTGGTTTCCTGACCGCCGCGGCATGGCGACCGGCCTGGCGATCATGGGGTTTGGCGGAGGTGCCATGATCGGTTCCCCCCTGGCAACCAAGCTCATGACGATTTTCGCAACGCCAAGCGCGCCTGGTGTCTGGCAAACGTTTGTGGTGCTGGCGCTGATTTATGCCGTCTTCATGACCTGCGGTTCGCTGGGTTACCGCGTGCCGGCTGCCAACTGGAAACCAGCTGGCTGGACGCCGCCGGATGTGCAGCACAACCGTCTGGTCGCTTCCCGCCATGTGCATCTCAAAAATGCCCATAAATATTGCATTATACCAACCCATGGTTGACCTTTCTAACCCATATCTCTAAATAATGAGACCTATCTACCCATACCCATGAAATGCATATCCAAATTCAAAAACAACAACTCCATTTAGTCATTTGGCAGTATATCCAAATGATGCCATGAAACCCATGCTATCCTCTTCTCATCCTTCTTATGCCACAACATTAACTAAAGATGTTACACACAAGATTTAATATTGTCTTAGTAGAGGGAAGCAAGTGTAAAAATTATAAATATCATGTGCTCCATAATGGATTGAACCAACTTAAGTCATACATGAATTGGCCATAATTAAGTTTTCCAGTGCATAAACTTGCCTCACAACCTATCGCCAATCCATTCAAGTGGGTTTTTGGTGAGTTAACCGTCGACGGTGTTAGGAAACAAGTCGCTCCGTTGAACTTTTGTTAATCACATACTACTATCATCCCAAACATTCTAAATCACTCTTTGTACAAGAAATAAGGGGAGACTACCTTCAATTATGTGGAACATTGAAGCCACTGCAAATTGATGCCAAACTTGCATACTCCTTTGAAGATTTTCTTTGAAGGCTTGTTGTCAGGAACTCTATTAAGGCAGAGAAGGAATTAGTACTAAAAGAAGGATTAGTA
>CAKZJM010000393.1 GCA_936943315.1 uncultured Methylophilus sp.
GAGCCAACAATAAACAGGATAAACCCCGCCACGACGGTTTTACGGTGCTTCAGGCACCAGCCTACCCAACCCAAATATAACCGCATAGAAGAAGAATCTTGTTCTTCTTTGACCGGATGCGGCTTCAGCAGATAAGCGGACATCATGGGCGTTAACAAACGCGCCACCACCAGCGAGCCTAAAATGGCGATGGCAGCCGTGATACCGAACTGTTTGAAAAACTTGCCCGGAATCCCCCCCATAAAGGCCGTTGGCAGAAAAATGGCCACCAGCGTAAATGTGGTTGCAATCACGGCAAAACCAATTTCGTCCGCTGCCTCCATCGCCGCCTCATAAGGGGTTTTACCCATCCGTAAATGCCGCACGATGTTTTCAATCTCGACAATCGCGTCGTCGACCAGGATCCCCACTACCAGCGCCATCGCCAGCAGGGTCAGCACGTTGAGTGAAAAGCCAAAATACTGCATGAAGGCAAAGGTAGGGATCATGGACAATGGCAAGGCCACGGCGGCAATAATGGTTGCGCGCCAGTCACGCAAAAACCACCACACCACCAGGATCGCCAGTAAAGCGCCTTCATAGAGCAGGTGCATGGAGCCTTCGTAGTTATCTTCTACCGGCTTGACCATATTAAACGCTTCCACAATTTTCACTTGTGGATGCATTTGCTCAAACTTTTCCAATGCGGCACGCACATCTTTGGCGACCGTCACCTCACTGGTGCCTTTGCTGCGCGTGATTTCAAAACGGATGACGGGTTTGCCATCATAACTGGCATAAGTGCTACGCTCTGCATAGGTATCCACGACCTCGGCCACTTGCGATAATTTAATATGGCGGCCATCGCCTAGCGGGATATCCAGGTTGCGGACTTCATCGGCACTATGCAGGGCGCCGAGCGTGCGTACCGACTGGATATTGTCGCCAATATCGCCGCGGCCGCCAGAGGCGTCTTGCTGCACACGCTTAAGTTGCATAGACACGTCACTGACATTCACCCCCAGACCGGCCATCATGGCCGGATCGAGATTGACCTGGACTTCGCGGTCAACGCCACCGGTACGGGTGATCTTACCCACGCCATTGACGGCCAGCATGGCTTTGCTGACTTCATTATCCACAAACCATGACAGCTCGCCTTCGTCCATATTGTCGGCTGAGGCAACAAAGGTGAGGATGGCGCTACCAGAGGTGGTCAGTTTGGACACCGTGGGGGTGGTGACCGAAGCGGGCAACTCAGACCGTGCACTGTCCACGGCGTTGCGGACTAAATTAAGCGCTTCTTCGCTATTGGTATCGATCGTAAACTGCACACTGATGCTGACGCTGCCATCAGTAATTTTAGTGGTCATGTGTTCAATGCCACCAATGGTCGCAATCTTGTCTTCAATCTTGCGCGCGACTTCGGTTTCGAGCTGCGGTGGCGCCGCGCCTTCTAGCGTGGCGCTGACGGTGATGACCGGCAGCTCAATATCGGGAAAGTTCTGCTTGCCTAACTGGTTGAGTGATTTCAGGCCGAGAAAACTCAGCACTACAAACAGCAGGATCGCCGGTACAGGATTACGGATGGACCAGGCCGAAAAATTCATGGTTATGCCCCGTCCTTGCTCACCGTGACCACTTTAACGGTATCACCATCGTTCAAAAAAGCACCGCCACTAAGCACCAGCACAGTTTCGGCACGCAGGCCGCCCAGCAACTCAATCTGCTCGCCACGTGTGCGGCCGGTTTGCACTTTGCGCTGTATCACTTTACGCAAGCCTTGTGCATCAGCTGCCGCCAGCTCAAACACGTAGGCAAAGCCATCGCGGTAGGTCACCGCACTGAGCGGCACAGCCACGCCCTGTTGCTGGCCAATATCGACCTGCCCTTGCACATACATGCCCGGTTTGGCACTTTCTTTGGGGATATCCACATACACCAGTGCATTACGCGTATTGTTATCTACCGTTGGTGAAATCAGGCGGACTTTACCGGTCACGGTATGACCCCCTGTGAGCGTCAGCCGAACTGATTGCCCTGCGCGCAATGCCGTCTGCTGGTCGCCATTGACCTCACCGCGCCACTCAATACGGCCCTGCCGCACCAGGCGGAATAACTCTGTGCCAGCAGACACCACATTGCCCAGATTGGCCGCCCGCGATGAAATCACGCCATCATCCGGCGCCACGACTTTTGTCTGACGCAGGCGGATTCTCTGGTTCTCCAACTCGGCTTCAGATAACGCCAGGTTAGCCCTGGCAGTTTGTTCGGCAATCAGGTATTCATTAATTTTTTGGGCCGATAACGCACCACTGTCCTTGATTTCACGTGCCCTGTCAGCGTTGCTTTTTGCTTCAGCCAGGGCCGCCTTGTCGCGGTCTACCGTCGCCAGTTGTTTTTGCAAATCGGCCTTGACCGTTTCATCCGCCAGCATGACCAGCGGCTGGCCTTTGCTCACCTGCGTGCCGACATCGGCCAGGATTTGCTGGATACGCAAGCCGGAGATTTCAGCACTCACCAACGCCTCTTGCCACGGATAAATACTGCCATTGAGCACCAAGGTCATCGGCCATTGCACAATCGCAGGATGCGTGACCTCCACACTCAGCGCAGCCTTCACGGCTGAGGGAGTGCCATTCGCTTTAGCGTTGTTGGCGGCGGGTCGGCCAGCCCGTTTCTCTGCCAGCTCCGCCTGATGCAAGGGGTGTTGCCAGAACCATGCACTCACCCCGACCAGCAGCGCAGCGATGATTAAAAATGTGGTTTTTTTTGTCAGTTTGTTTGCCATCATGCTTACCTTTTTTCCATGGGTTTTACGACAGGGTTTGCGGTTTGCCGGGTTTCAAGCCAGTCCCCCCCAAACGCTTTATACAAAGCGATCCACTGTAATACCCGATTTTTTTGCTGCGTAATTACATTCACTTCGGCGTTGATCTTCTGGCGGCGGGCATCCTCCAGCGACAACAAGTCCAGGCCGCCGGATTTCCAGTTCATTTCTGCCGCTTTGAAATACTGCCCATATAAGGCCGCGCTTTCGCCTTCAGACTGCTGGCGGCGTGTCGCGCTGTCCAGGTTCACCAGCGCCTGTTCAACCTCTTTCACGGCGTTACGCACATTCTGCTTGTAAGTCGCCAGCAGATTGTCAAAGGTTGCCCGGTCTGCCTCGACCGCTGCACGGTTTGCCCCGCCATCAAACAAAGGCAATTTCAGGCTGGGGCCATACGACCAGGTCTGGCCGCGAATGACCATGCCATTAATCGTGGTTTGCCGGTAACCAATCGAGCCGGTTAAGCTGAGGCTGGGGTACAGGGCCGCCTTGCTTACACCGATGTTGGCACTGGCTTCAGCCAGATTACGCTCGTCCCTGACCAAATCCGGTCTGCGCGTGAGGAGTTCGGCTGGCACTCGCTGTACATCAAACATGGCGGGCTGCGGCAGGCCCTTGCCTTGTGCCAGCAAGTTGCGCAAGTCAGGCTCTGCCAGGTT
>CAKZJM010000394.1 GCA_936943315.1 uncultured Methylophilus sp.
TTTCACAGCAGTGGTTTTCAGGATGCCGCGGATGTTGTTCACTACCAGGGTAGCCAATGCTTCGCCGTCTACATCTTCAGCGATGATCAACAATGGACGGCCAGCTTTCGCTACTTGTTCCAAAGTTGGCAACAGGTCACGGATGTTGGAGATTTTTTTGTCGTGCAACAATACGAAAGGATTGTCCAGCAACGCGATTTGGCGCTCTGGGTTGTTGATGAAGTAAGGAGACAGGTAACCGCGGTCAAACTGCATACCTTCAACCACATCCAGCTCGTTAGTCAAGCCAGAACCGTCTTCAACGGTGATCACGCCTTCTTTACCTACTTTGTCCATCGCGTCGGCAATGATCTGGCCAACGGAAGTATCGGAGTTAGCGGAAATAGCACCTACTTGAGCGATTTCTTTGCTGGTAGTACATGGCTTGGATTGCGCTTTCAAATCAGCCACAGCGGCTTCAACCGCTTTGTCGATCCCGCGTTTCAGGTCCATCGGGTTCATGCCGGCGGCAACAGATTTCATGCCTTCGCGGATGATGGCTTGTGCCAAAACAGTCGCAGTAGTCGTACCGTCACCAGCGATGTCGTTGGTTTTAGAAGCCACTTCTTTCACCATCTGTGCGCCCATGTTTTCGAATTTGTCTTTCAATTCGATTTCTTTAGCAACAGACACACCGTCTTTAGTAATGGTTGGCGCGCCAAAAGAACGCTCCAATACCACGTTACGGCCTTTCGGGCCCAAAGTCACACGCACTGCGTTAGCCAATACGTTGACACCATTTACCATTTTTTGGCGAACGTCATCACCAAATCTTACGTCTTTAGCTGCCATTTAAATTCTCCTAAATTCTTCAATCGGTTTTACTAGAAACTGTTTAAAACTGAACGCTGCAACGCGGCAACACTGCCTGCCGCAAACCGTCAGAATTACTCAACAATCGCCATAATGTCTTCTTCACGCATTACCAACAGCTCTTCGCCGTTCACTTTTACAGTCTGGCCAGAGTATTTGCCGAACAACACCTTGTCGCCCACTTTTACATCTAAAGGAATCGATTTGCCGTTGTCGTCTTTTTTACCGTTACCCACGGCTTGCACAATGCCTTGATCAGGTTTTTCAGTTGCGCTATCTGGAATCACAATACCAGAAGCGGTTGTGCGCTCTTCAGCGGCGCGTTTAACGATAACTCGATCGTGCAATGGACGAATACTCATGAATGTCTCCTTAGTGTATTCCTAAAGTATTTTTGGAAAGGAATGGTTAAAAATTACGAAGTATAACGGCACGCATTTTAGCACTCGCGCACCTTGATTGCTAATTGGGGATAGGATTTTTGTTTTCAAGAGCAATCACGCAAAAATTTTATGGGTTTTGTTGTCGTCCGCAATTTAACTTTAGATTTCCGCAATCTAACTCTAGAGAGTTTGGCCATTGATAAACGACTTAATTTCAATCTATTGCCTCACCCATATCGTCTATAAAGGTTTGGGTGTTTACACTAGATGTAGGCATAGAAGGATCAAATGCATTTTGACTTAGCTTCCATTTAAAGAGATATATCAAACGAGTCATCCATCTAGTCATAAGCGGTATTGGTCTTCTACAGAAGTGATTTCCATGGGGAAAGTATAATTTGAGTTAGTAGACCTTTTACTCTCTTCATAAGTCATTGCATTAGTTATGTAGATCAATGCACTTCTGACTAATTTAAGTAACTTTAGGCTTTGATCAACTAGTTCTATATTGCTTATAGGAAAACTCAAATCATGCCCTTTTGCTGTTCGCTCATTGGCTGGGTTATATAAATGATGATCATGAACTCTTAAGTACTTGTGAGCAATATGATTGCGTATGTCAGATAGAGTTTTGGCTTCTGGATTGATAAATTCAGAAGAGTCCTTTTGAAAATACAAATCTTTACTTAACCAAAAGAGTCCAAGTAGAGATTTGTTATCGGAGGTAATAAATTGATGCCTTATTATTGATTTTTTTCGGCTATCTTCAAACCAAATCGTTTGGAAACTTAAATACTTAACATTTGCGGATAATTTCCAGTAGTCGTTTATCAGATAAGCTATTTTGTCAAATATCGCAAAAACTGCCAGAAAAGACATTTTTAATTTCTCAATCCATAGCCTGTAATATCGGTAGTCTAAAGCATCGTATAGAAGGACCTTTCTGTCAGAGTAATGTAAAGGCATGTCCTGTTCTTGTATCGCCTCAAACATGAGAAATCTCGCGGACACGTATTCTTGCTTTAATTGATTAAAGATTGAATACGGTGCAGGTAAGTCTGGGCCTCCTTCATTCACTTCCATGGTCATATTGGGTAGTGTTAGAGTGTCTTCAAGAGCTGGCCAATCTTGAGAGATGTCATTCAAAAGATCCAAGAAAAGATTATTCTTTATGCACCACTTCCGGTACTTTTTTTCGTTTTTTGACCTACCCTTGCGATATTTGGGTAATTCAATTTTGACCTTCTCCCAATCGGTTAGAGACTGTAAGTGAGCGACCATTGACGTCATCTCATTGTGGGCTTGTGATTCAACGCCAAGTTCTAAGGCTAACTTAAATAGCTCATAACTTTCTTTTAGAAATAAACCTTGTGTATGACTAGTTTGTGCATATCTTGCATAATTGAATAATGTCAAAGCTTTGTTAGCTACCGCCATTGAAAAGCCAGGGGAGGTAATTAATACTTTATCCCAAAGTTCTATCGCCTCTACAAACCGGCCAGTACTGTAAAGTGTATTAGCAAGATTGGTTGTAATTCGTAACTTTAAATCTGTTCCAATATTTTTTAGCGAAATGTTTGATAAGAGGTTTAATGCAAACCTTAGATGAAAAATCTCCTTTTCTTTATAGATTTGAAAACTATCTACCAGAGTACTTGTAATTGGAGTGCTTATAAGGCCTGAATAGGCGTTAGCCATAAAATAGTGAACTGAGGCTTGGTCTATTGGTTTTAGAGTGTTTAAATCAACCTTTTTAAGGTCCTCTATAGCTTCGTTAAGTTTAGCGAAGTCTTTGGCATGAA
>CAKZJM010000395.1 GCA_936943315.1 uncultured Methylophilus sp.
GACATTGTAAGTGAAGTATAATAGGATCAAATTGGCAAGACTTTGTTGATTTCCAATCACTCTAATCCCAACCAATATCTTGATATGTTAACTAAAGAATGGAACATGGACATATACCACATTCTCAAAGTGGTAACATAGATTCACTTAGAAGGATTTTGATAATTACTTGTATACATAGATTATATGAATAAATTTGGATTCACTTGGGAAATAGAGGGAACCAAATGTTTATATGGATTGTATATGTATTTCATCATTTTTTATTTATATAGATTTGTTTTCCAGTAAGACTCATTAAAGCTTTACTCTCGTCAAAAAAACAGACGCTTGGTGTACTGAACCATTTATTAATTGAACTTAAAGTTTTAAGTTCATCTTTCTGTGACATGAGTTGAGATACATAGGGCAAATTTAAACCCGCAACTAATAAATGAGACTTTAGATTCAAAGGTAATTTACTTGAGTTTGGCAAAGTGGTAGCAAGAGTTTGGGCTAATGAATCGACAACATCCATCAAGTAATTTTCAGTTTCCGCATGTGATAGAAATATCGAGGCAGCAATCGCATATTCTCTGAGATTAGTTGAAACATCTGATTTCTTAGCAGCCTTTAGATTCTTAACAATCCCATCTATTTTCGTATCAAAGCTTTTCTTAGGAAAAGAGCTGTAGTACGGCATCTTAAGCTCTCAATAATGTCTTAAGTTTATTAACCCTCTCATTTATTTGAGTTCCGTCACTTGTAGATAGACTTATAGCCTTTCTAAATAACTCATCGCGTCTAATAAGCTCGACTAATCTTTGCTGCGCTAATTGAGCTGTTAAAGTAATTTCAAAGCCCTCATCAGTTAACTGACTAACGGCTAACATTTCCGCGTCATATAATGCAGAATTGAATTTACTTTCAACGTGAAAATTTTCATCAAAAACTTTAAAAGAGAAGTTGCCAAATAAATCTCTAACTTTTTCAAAAGTAGTGTTAAATTTCCTTATCAGAAAATCTTTTCTTCCATCAGTCATCGATCTATTTTGCTCAGTGAAATTATTGATAAATATCGACAATGGCTTTTTATAATTAGTAAAGTTCTCAGACAATGCCCAGAATCTGAGTATCAACTCCTCTATTTTCATTCTCTTATCTTGCTTGATCTCAAGAAGTTGATTTAATGCACTCTCTTTTGCAACCTGAGCAGAAAGATTAATTAAATCTCCATAATAGAGTCCATGCCTCAACTCTTGCGGGGTCAGTTTTACTGCACCTGTATTCAGCCGTTCAAAAACGTCGAATTTAACCTGAGGATGCGTATCTTTCAAAATAACGATGCAACGTAGAGTGCGGTTAGATATATGCCTTTGAAACCTACCATCTAACTGATGGAATCTTAAACCCTCTAACTCTGGGTAGGCAGTTAATCCCTTCAATACAAACTCATTATTTATAAATCTTTTAATTGATGTTATTCGTTGATTCCCATCGATTACAGACAAAGTTTCGTCAGCCTCTTGGTTTAAGTAAATTACGGGAATTGGGCATTGAATAATCAAAGACTCAATTAGTTTGGATGCTTGGGAATCACTCCAAACATAACGTCGTTGAAATTCAGGTACAAAAATTAATCCCCTATTAAATCGATCAACAATAGTGTCAGTCGAAAAATCGTAAGTTTCAGTGTGTAGCTTTCTCTGTTCTGGCGGAATACTCAAAATCCCATCTGCGAAGTCTTGCTGCTCATTAGTTTGCGGAAAAAGAATATCTGCAAGACTCGCCGATGAAGCTTTATTGGACATAAGTTAACCTTTGGCTGATTGACTAGAAAATTAACTTTATTATAACTACCAAGTAAAATTTATTTACATGAATATTTATTTGTATTTCTATGCGAGATAAAGATTTTCGCGACTAAGTGTCCTTTATATCTAGTCTAGGGCTTCGCCCAATCCGCGCTGTGCGGCGCGCAGTGGGAATTTCGGGGTCAAGTCTTGCAAAACGACATTCAAAATATCTCCCACAAGACTCTCTGTAAAACAAAAAACCCGACACTTGGTCGGGTTTTAGTCATCTTAGCCTCGGCTAAAATTATTTGTTCATTACGTACATTGTTACTTCAAAGCCAAAACGCATTTCTGTAGCAGCTGGTTTAGTCCACATAGTAGTTCTCCTGAGTTTGGGTGATTAATCTGTACAACGTGTGCACAGTATGCGCTTTGATATCAGTTCTGGTCAGGGCTGTTTTACTTGAATCTGGCTCATGATTTTCACCAGCACAGGCTAAATCACTAGGCTGTCAGAAAGGCTTCTACCGACTGTATAAACAACTGCGGTTGCTCCGCATGCACCCAATGATCCGTGGGCAAGGTGACAACCTGAGCCTGGGAGAAATGCTGTTGCAGTTCGGTGATGTCACGATCATTCACATAATCACTGCGTTCCCCACGAATAAACAGGCTAGGTTGGTCAAAGTGCACGTTCACCGCCGCGATCAATGTAGCGTAATTCGCTTTAAGCGCTGGCAAATTAATCCGCCATTGCAACTGCCCTTCAGTGTTGATCAGGTTGGTCAGTAGAAACTGTCGCACCCTCACATTAGGGATAGTATCTGCTAAGGCCCTATCTACGTCATTACGCGATGCCATTTGGCTAAGATTGACGGCCAGCATGTGATCCATGAGCTGCGTGTATCTGTCTCGATAAGCACGCATCGCCATATCCACTACAATCAACTTGCTGACTTTTTTGGGATATTGCGTGGCAAATTGCATGGCGACTTTGCCACCCAGCGAATGGCCGAGTAAATAAATCTGCGATAAACCCAGTGTGTCGCAGAGTTTCAGCAGGTCGTCAGCCATCTCCGCGTAAGTCTGAGAGTCGCTATGCGGCGAGCGGCCATGATTGCGTAAGTCCACACTCATGACCTGGTAGTGCTGCGCGAAGTGTTTGGCGACGCTGCCCCAATTATCGGCAGAGCCAAACAGGCCGTGCAAGAGGACAAGCGGCTGGCCCTGGCCCAGGGTTTGGTAATGTAATTCCATGCTTTAAACCAGTAACTAACGGGGAGGATTAAGTGACTTTTTTCTTGACGGGCGCATCGAACATTTCATGATTGATGGGCGATTCCAGTCGGCCGTTATTCAACAAGGTGAGTACCAGGTCGATGGAGGCTTCGTTGATGACGATGGCACCGTTTTCTACCAGCAGACCCCAGCCTTTTTGGGCATTAACCTTGATCAGCTCCTCAAGAAATTTGGCATCTTTGTAATAGCCGCTTTTCTGGATGGAAGAGACTTTGCGCAGGTAATTTAGATTGGCGCCGATATGCTGCTTGAGCAAACTGGCATCGCTGAAAATCTTCAGGTCAACCAATTCCTGCAACACCACATCGCGGTTTTTTTCCATGCCAGCCCGGAAATTCAGCGTGCTTTCGAATTCTTTTTTATTGGCAATAAAGGTGGTGCCCTGGTAGGTAAAAAAATCAACTTGTGTGTCTATAGTGAAGATTTCTTTTTCATCCAGGTCTTTCAATTCTTTGTCTTTAAACTGGATAAACGACACATGCGACAGCCGCGCAGCGTGGTTGAATTTATTGATTTTACGGTAGGCATACAGGGCTTTATCCTGATGTTCCAGTTTAATCACCATCGCCCACGAATCGAGTAACTGTTCATATTGTTCGACTTTGGCATTGGCGGTACCTTTATCGATTTCAGCCTGAATCAGGGTGACATCGGTGGCCGCAGAGTCTATGGTCAATAACGTGTCCTCTTCGTCCGTGGTGACAAAGTCATAGGCATCCAGCGCGTAGCCTTTGTCGCCGATCTTGGCGGTGACAGCTTGCTTGAGCCGCTGCTCGAGCTTGGCATCTGTATCGACCTTTAAGACGGAGTACCTGGCCTGCTGCTGGCTCAGTTTTCTTTTCACCAGCCAAACCGTGGTCAGCCAATGTTTGAAATCGGTGCCGCGTAATGCCTGCAAATGTTCGTGGGCACTAGTCGTCACGTTGGCTCTCCTTCTGTTGCACTTTCGTCACAAAATACATGAGGTTAGAGAGTCGTTTGATCGCACAATGGTCGCCCACCTGAAAATGGTCTTTGGACAATAACAGGCCCTGTTTTTCCTGGGCGCCTTCCTTGAACTGGCAATCGTATAAGCCATAACCCGCCAGCGCCAGCACCGGGTTTACAAACACGTTTTGCGTGCGGTACGACAGGATAAATAGCAGTGACAGGAAAATAAACAGGCAGACCAGCAGTTTCCAGTCGCCGAGGTCAAACTTGTAAAACGACATCATGTAGGGGATGGTATAGGTAAACATGTCCGCCGACTTATTGGAGACGCGGTTGATTTTGACCGACACGCCCTGCTTGATATTGTTGGCCGCACTTAAGGTGATCAACGCACACAGGACAAACAAGGCCGCAATCACAGCCACCCTGAGCGGATGCTCAAACCAGAATGTCTTTTCATTGAGGTCCTTGACCAGCAGGATCAGGCCGAGAGGCGCATATCCACTGATAAAAATCGCCAGGGCTGAGAGAAAATGAAGCTGCATGTTGTAGGTTTAAAAGACCGTGATGGAGAAATGTTCTGAGGAAGAATACAGGCAGTTTGTCTGGTAATCAACGCTGGCGTTTTAAGTCAGCCCATTCCTACGTC
>CAKZJM010000396.1 GCA_936943315.1 uncultured Methylophilus sp.
CAATCAATCCCACCCCGAAAATGACAATTTTTTTGAACATGCCGGAATTGTACCATGTCATATAAATGCGCTCTAAGTTTGGTTCGCCCGGCTTTCAGGCGTATAATCCCAAGATTGCATTGGGGCTGACCCGGTTTCGACGTGGGTTGCAAAGCAGTGCAGGGCATACCGAGGATTCAGGTTCCCTCGTAAATCCATCTGAAAAAGTATAGTCGCAAACGACGAAACTTACGCTCTGGCTGCTTAATCCAGCCGGACGCTGCACCGAAGAGCCTCTCGGTCGGGCCGGGTAACCGGCAGCAGCGTCATTTAGAGAGGATCGTGTTTTACCGGGTTGCTTGGTAAGACATTAAATCTAAGGCAACTCGCTAGTCATCTGCTTGCTCGTTGGTGGGTGCCTGGTTAAATATAAACAACACAGCTAAGTATGTAGAACTGTCTGTGGAGGGCTTGCGGACGGGGGTTCAATTCCCCCCAGCTCCACCAAAATAAAAGACCACTTCAATTTGAAGTGGTCTTTTTCTCGTCCTTTGTTTTTCGTTGACTAGCGATATAGCTTTTTCAAGCGGCTACAGAACCTGCGCTTTGCATTCATGCTCATTTGGTCAAAAATCATATTCTTCCATACAAACTTAGCCTGCATTACTTCCAGATCCGACTCACTTACTGGCTTTAAAGGCATGACCCGTCGATGCCGCCTCCTGAATTCAGCAAACGCGCAACTTTTAATTTTATCTAGCTTACTCACCGGCGCAGCAAGCTTGCCCGAGATCCACCGGTGAAAAATCGCGGGCTTTACATTGACCAGCTTAGGCGCTTGATCCCGTGTCAATGTACCCAGATGACTCCCAATTTTTAGACTCCATTTCAATGAATACTGCGTATATATTTTTTTAAATTTTATTTTATTATCCATTACATCCTCTCCTACTATTATAAATTCCCTGGTGCGGTCAATCTTAACATGCACCAAAAATATGTTAATTACCATTCAATTGATATGTGTAAGCTGGAGAAAGTAAAAAGTTGTGATCATGTAACTAACCATTAAAAATCATTACCTTACGTTGTTGCGCAAACACCGAGAAGATTGTATGCAATGGAAAATGGATGTTTACCTAAACCCTATACCAGCAAAGTTTTTCAAACTAAATCTATCAGTCGTTTGTCACAAAAAAATGACGTACTTCCAACAGCAATGAAGATTATGAGTTTGACGCATACCAATGAAATTAAACTGATCCAGGATGTAGAAGATCTACGCACCCACTCCTCACAAGCAAAAGAGTTATATCGAGAGGTGTGTCATTTAATGTTTTTTAGATATGACATCCAGCCCTCGGCCAATAAGCTTTACCAACTGGTGCGCAAGGGAACGATGGCCACTGCCACGCAAGCCGTGAATAATTTCTGGTCAGAACTTAGAGAAAAACGACGGGTTGATATTGAACAACCTGGCCTGCCCGAGTCGTTACGGGAGTTTGCAGGGGAAGCGCTGAGTACTTTATGGAAAGGGGCTTTGGAGGTTGCCAAGCAGAACTATCAAACCAGACAAATTGAAATCGATGGTAGCCAACACTCAAGCAAGGTGGAACTGGAACAGTTCAAATCACAAATCAAACATCTTGAAGAGCATTGCGCCTTGCAAAAGCGTGAACTGGAGCATGTAAGGAAGCACGCGCAAGAATATGAAAAAAGAAGGCTGATCGATAGTCAGGTGATCGCCACACAAAAGGAATCATTACTTACGCTTCAAAACGAAAAAACGACGCTGGAAAGCACACTTAAAAGTCAAAGCAATGAATTCAGCGCGGAAATCAATAAACTGTATGCGGCCCTAAAACTGGCTGATGACCGCTACAAAAAGCTGGAATCCAAAGCCATGTTAGAGCTGGATAGGGAACGGCAACGGACTTATAAACTCGAATCCGAAATCACTGAATTAAAAAAGGCGCTGTTGAAAGAGCATGCCGCCACAAAAAGCCAAACCGTTAAAAATCAAAAGCTGGTCAACGAATTGCGGGAAAACATTAGCCTGATTAAGGGACAGTTAAAAGAATCCCAAAGGCAGCAATTGGTGGCCTCAAACAAGCTCAAGCAGATTGAAAGAAAAAAGCCTCTTTTAAAATAAGAGGCTGTGTTCACGGCGTTAAAAATCACTTAATGATTGATTGGGTTTAAATGGGCTTATGAAAGGTCCATAAACCGTTCTTCAATAAACTCTTTTTCAATGGTGTGACGTTTCAACTCATCTTGTAATGCTGCAAGTTTTGTTTCTAGCGCCTGTTTTTCTTTTGTTAATTCTTGCACAGTCTCTTGCGTCGCCACATCAGCGCTGGAGGAGAGGGGGGCTTTCGCAGTGATATTACTCAGTCGCGTGATTTCGTCTTTAAGGCTTGCCATGACGCCTTCTGACTCTTTCGCTTCAGCCCGGGCTTTCATCACCATGGACTGGTAACTTTCTATTCTTTTACGCATGGCGGCCATTTCGGCATTCTCATCCATCGAAAGATAATTGCCTCGCCTTAACTGGTTTGTGATTTCTTCAAGACCGGATTGCAGCTTGGAAATTTCCTGTAGCACCGATTCATTCGGCAACGCACTCCCAGGCTTCGAAGCCCCCTCTGGAGTGGGCAAAAACAAATCATCCAGGCGATCCCGCAGTTCTTTTGATACTTTATCAAAGTTGTGCAAGGTGTTGATTAGTAATGGATCAGTTTGTTGAGCGGCCTCTTGCATGTTTGCAAAACGGCGATCCAGCACAGTACAAAGCGTTTCAAGTTTTTTGGAAGAGGACTCCAGCTCAGTGTGGCATCGGCCCAAGGCATTAAAAAACTTTTCCTGCTGCATGGTGTTGCTCATCAGCAGCTTAACGAGCAATACAGCCGCACCACAACTGATGATGAGTCCAAGACTCCCTACAATCTCATTGAAGCTGTATGCCATATACCAACTCCTAAATTAATTTGATATAGGTCACATAGCCTACACCGATACCGGGCACCGTTAATTTGTAATCCGTGCGCCCTTCATTCGAGGTAAGAGACATTTCCAGACGTGGGAACTGCCGGTTCACAATGCTTGACCGGGCCAGTTTCAATGGTCCATTTTTATAACCAATTGACATCCCCGCGCCAAAATCATCCATAAACTTGCGGGCCTCATTTAACTGGTCATTGGTGGCCGTTCCATTTTTTACCACTGAAAGTATCATGGATTGCTGGTCATTATTGATCCCCCAAAGCATTCCCACCGCACCCATATCCATAATCGCCAGCGCATTGACGGGCGGTGTTTTACCATTCTCGCCAAACAAGCCAATAAAGTTATTTTCGCTGAAATCGGACAGCGCAAGCGGAGGGCAGGGCTCAAAGTTAAAAGGTTGCCCTTTCAAC
Source organism: uncultured Methylophilus sp. (assembly GCA_936943315.1). Lineage (GTDB taxonomy): Bacteria > Pseudomonadota > Gammaproteobacteria > Burkholderiales > Methylophilaceae > Methylophilus. The sequence continues at coordinate 3,396 of CAKZJM010000396.1, forward strand.
ATAGTTTCCAAGGTGGTCATGGTGCCACGCAATTCATCCGGCACTGAATCTACCGCATTCGCCGACCCATTCAATGGCACAAAACGCGTCAACTGCGCTCTTAAATCCACGTCCTGAAAAGGTTTATTGATGACAAATTTGGCGCCACTTTGGTATGCCAACTCAATTTTCTCAAGGCTAGACTCTGTCGTCACAAACCCAATAGGAATGCGGCCGCCATAGGTTTGCGACACATGCTGGCAAAATTCCAGACCACTGATTTTGTGCATGTGCCAATCCGTGATGATCAAATCCGGCTTGAATTTATCCAGAATATCCATCGCGGCTTCAGCATCGCTTGCGCTCTGAATCTCCAGCTTTGGATAATTGCATGACTCAATGACTCTTTTAATGATGCTTTGTATCGCCCGACTATCATCCACGATCAAAAATTTGGCTGTCGATGTGCTCATGATAAAAGTACCCCTGAAAACATATTTTTTACGTCGAATATCACCAGATTGACCAGATCTTCATTTGGCTTATCACTCACGAACAATCTGCTAAACGTCGCATCTTTTTGTAATTCGAAAAACTTTTCCAGTGGAATCTCTTGTGGCAGTCCTAATTCACTATTTTTGTCCACAATTAAACCACCCCCCAAAATATTGCATGTTTCTTTTTTTGCATCCTGGACGTCTTCTGCAGAAAGTGTTTCTACGGATAGACCAAACATGTGAGACGCCACTTTAATCGCCTCAGCATCATCCAATATCAAGCCAATCGCAATTGACTCGCGTTGTGGCTGGCTATCAACAAATAAAGGCAAGATAACAGCCATGAGGTTTTCATGGTTGTGAAATGTGTAGTGATTACTTTCCTTAAATTCGAAAGCTTCGCCGCTTACAAATGACCATGACTCTGATATTTTTTTCATCATGTCAGGGGTGGGTAATAACTGCATATGGCATCTCCCTATGTTGAAACATGATGGTACACAGTTTTGAAATTCACAATTTGGTAATAAATGATATGAATCCATGCTAATCCATTCTTATTACATAAATATATTCGTATAATGTATATTATGTTAAATTGTATAAAACGAGAAAGAGAGTTTTTTTCCTCAATGGCTAAGACCTCTCGCAATTTACTAGAGTTTTTGAAGTTACATAGATAGCGGGAAACCGCTGCTATTTTTGTTTATGGTATTACAAGCTCTTCAAGTTGAGCTTGAGGCGGAGTGTTGAGTGACAAGCTCGACACTGGGTGCGCAACACG
>CAKZJM010000397.1 GCA_936943315.1 uncultured Methylophilus sp.
TTTCCTTCTCAGTCACTGGATGCGCTTTCGCCTCTGAGACCTGGTTAGCCGTAGCATCCAGGTTACCTTTAGCCATCTCCTCAGGGCTTGGTGCAGCTTGATACTCCCCTTCAGGAATATAAGGCACCACCTCTTCTTCAGCCACTGCTTTGGCCGCAGTCTGGCTATTTGTTTCTGCCGCAGGTTGCACTTTGCTTGGTTCAGCGGATTGAGCTTGTGCAGCGGGAGCAGCCTCTGTGGAGGTAACCACCGCTGCCGTTGTTGCAGCAGCGCCTGTAGTCGTCGCAGCGGCTTTGTCAGCGGCAGCATTTTCTTCGGATTGCCAGAATTTCAACCTATCCGTCCAACTCTGGTCTTTGGCTTCACCGGACTTTTTCTGTGGCGTTTCGGCGATGGTTTTTACATCAGGATTTTCGGCAGAAGGAATCACGTCGCCACGCACCGACGCTAGGCTATCCTTATCAAAATCAAGAATGACCCTGCGCTTTTCAATTACTTTGCCTTCTTTGCGCAGCTCATAAAAGTAATCCCAGCGGTTGTCACGGAAACTATCGACAATTAATGGTGTCCCCATGATGTAGCGCACCTGCGAGCGGGTCATGCCCGGGCGCAACTGCAACAACATCTTGGAAGTCACCACATTTCCTTGCTGAACTTCCATCTTGAACGGCTTGACTGACGGAAGCTTGGCACCGCACCCACTCTCCAGAGATGCGACAACCAATACAAAAAAGATAGAATTACGCATTGGATTCACTTTATAATCGGTATATTCAGAACAATCAGTAATATACCACGTAGTTTCGCCAATCAAATACGCTGGACTACTTAACCACTCAAAACCAATGGACAAAACCTATGCATGATCCCAAAGACCTCAAAAATGCAGGCCTCAAAGCGACGCTGCCCCGTCTTAAAATCCTGGAATTGTTCGAAAACAGCCAGCAGCGCCACCTCTCTGCCGAGGACATTTACAAAATCATGATCACCAATGGTGAAGACGTTGGTTTGGCCACTGTTTACCGTGTGTTAACCCAGTTTGAGCAAGCAGGACTGTTGGTGCGTCACCACTTTGAAAGCGGCAAGGCAGTGTTTGAACTCAATGAAGGCAGCCATCACGACCACATTGTGTGCATCAAGTGCGGGCGTGTAGAAGAGTTTTACGACGAAGAAATCGAAAAAAGACAAAAAACAGCCGCCGAAAAATACGGCTTTACCATGCAAGACCACTCGCTCACCATTTATGGTGTCTGCAAAAAACAGCCCTGTACCGAATAACTGTGCCAGGTCAATGATCGTGCTGAATCAGAAGGCACGACATTGACCCGTTTGCCCTCCCTGATACGATTTGCCTGAGTACACCCCCCACCCTGAACACTACGCCGCCGGATTTCCGCCTATTCTCGGCCCCAATCCGCGCATATTGATTCTGGGCACCTTACCTGGTGCTGAATCCCTCAAACACCAACAATATTATGCGCATCCGCAAAATGCATTTTGGAAGATGCTGGAAGCCTTATTCAACATCCCGGCAAGCGCCTCTTATGCCCAGCGTTGTGAAGGTGTGAAAGCAGCTCAGCTGGCAATCTGGGATGTGTGCCATTCAGCCTGCCGCCCTGGCAGCCTGGATAGCGCCATCAGCGCCGAGACGGTGGTTGCCAATGATATTCAAGGCTTATTGCGCGAGAACGCTACGATCAAACTGATTGCGTTTAACGGGAATACTGCGGCCACGCTGTTTAAGAAGCATATCAAAACATTACCGCAGGTAGAGACGATAACCTTACCCTCTACCAGCCCGGCCCATGCCAGTTTGCGTTTTGCAGAAAAACTGGAACGCTGGCAGGGATTACAATCTAGGGGATGAATCCCAACATTTCGCGGGCATGATTGCGGGTGGTCTCGGTAATTTGCAAGCCGCCCAGCATACGGGCAATTTCTTCTACGCGCTCGTCTGCGCCTAATGGGCGAATCCGGCTTAACGTGGTACCCTGCTGCTCAGACTTGCTGACCTGCAAATGCTGTTGCGCCTGTGAAGCGACCTGTGCCAGGTGCGTAATGACCAACACCTGACGATGCTCGCCCAATTCGCTCAGCAAACGCCCGACCACTTCAGCAACGCCGCCACCAATCCCGACATCGACTTCATCAAAAATCATACATGGCACGGTGCCCAAGGAGGCGGTTGTCACTTGCAGTGCCAGGCTGATGCGGGATAACTCACCGCCAGAGGCCACTTTATTGAGTGGACGCGGCTCGACGCCTGCATGGCCAGCCACTCCACTTGTTCTAATCCATGCGCAGCAGCGTCCCCAGGCGTTAAAGCCACTGCAAACTGGCCACCCTTTAATGATAACGCCTGCATTTGTTCGGTAATCGTTTGAGCCAGCTTTTTAGCGGCTTGTTGCCTAACGGCTGAAAGCTGGGTGGCTTGTGCATGATAGTTTTTCCAGGCCGCTTGCACCTGCTTAGCCAAGGCACCGTCATCCGCAAACGCTTCTAACTCGGCCATACGCTGTTGTTGCTGCGTAAGCAAGGCTGGCAGCTCATCAGGCTTCACGCGAAACTTGCGTGCGGCACTATGAATCGCCTGAATACGCGCTTCAACTTCTGCCAGCCGCTCGGGATCGAGCTCGCTTTTTTGCAGATAGCGATTCAGCGCCCGGCTCGCTTCTTCTAACTGAACCACGGCTGAATCAAGATTTTCCGCAATCGGTTGCAATCCGGCATCCATGGCCTGAAGTTCGGCCAGTTTGGTTTGCGCTTGTGAGAGCAAATCAAGTGCGTTGACTTCGTCAGCCTCGCTCATCATTTGCAAGCAGATTTCCATGCCATTAAGCAAACTGGCGCCATTGCTTAAACGCAGATGCTCTTGTTGCAAAGTTTGCCATTCTTCAGAAGCGAATCCCAATTGCTTAAGCTCACGTGTGCTGTCCCTGAGCTCGGCTAATTCATCTGCAAACTGGCTGGCATTTTTTTCGTAAGCGAGTTGCTGCTGATGCAATAGCGACCAGTTTTTATAAAGCTTGCCAACCTCTTTTGCCAGGGGGGTCACTTGCGCATACGCATCAAGGATCTCACGCTGCGTGGCAACTTTGAGTAAAGAATGGTGGGCGTTCTGGCTGTAGATATCAATCAGGGTTTCACCAAGGTCGCGTAGTTGCCCAACGGTGGCTGAAGCGCCGTTAATAAAAGCGCGGCTGCGGCCATCGGCATAAATCACGCGGCGCAACACCAAGGTATCATCCACATCCATTTCTTGCGCTTGCAACCACTCTTTCGCGGCCGCATTGGTTTGAATGTCAAAGGTGGTCGAAATCTCTGCCTTTTCACAGCCCTTGCGCGTGACATCCCCTTCGTTACGCGCACCCAGGCTGAGCGACAAGGCGTCGATCAGAATCGATTTACCGGCACCGGTCTCACCGGTCAGCGCGGTATAGCCCGCTGCGAATTCAAGTTCCAGCGTATCAACAATGACAAAATCTCGGATAGAAAGGGCTTGTAGCATAGCGATAGATGGGCCTGATCAGCCCCAGTTTAATTTGTTGCGCAGCATGTCAAAGTAGCAATAACTCTGTGGATGCACCAAGCGGATTTCCTGTGGCGCACGTTCAATTCGGATATGGTCGCCCACGGTCAGTGGATATTGACCCAGGCCATCGTAACTGATTTGGGCGTCAGCAGTATTCACCACAATCACCTCAATCACACTAGAGGCAGGCACCGTAATGGGCCGGTAACTGAGCGTATGCGGACTGATAGGCACAATAGAAATCGCTTCCAGGTCAGGGTGCATAATCGGGCCACCGGCGGATAACCCGTAAGCAGTAGTACCGGTGGGCGTGGCTAGAATCAAGCCATCTGAGCGCTGACGCGACACAAACTGGCCGTCGACATGCACTTCCAGCTCAATCAAGCGGAACGCGCTTTTAATGACTACATCATTCAAAGCGACTGTGTGTTCAATCGCTTGCCCGGCACGCGTGACCACCGATTGCAGCAACATGCGTGATTCGAGCTGGTATTCGCCTTGCAGGATATTATCAATATCGCCCAGCATATGCTCGGTTTGCAAATCAGTGAGAAAGCCCAAGCGGCCCCGGTTGATACCAACCAGCGGCACACCAGTATCGCGCAGGGCGCGGCCCACGCTTAACATGGTGCCATCGCCTCCCATCACAATTACCAGGTCTGCTTTCGTGCCAATATCATCCAGGCTAGCGAGCTCAAAGCCCTGATCATCCACAAACTGGGCAGTGCGCTCTTCAATGCAGACATGCAGGCCTTGCGACAAAAGATGATGTGCCAAACGGGTCAAATCACTTTGCATGTGTTGCAAGGCGACGGCGTCCATGTATTTTCCAACAATGGCGACTGAACGGAATGTAGATTGCATGGCCGCATTAAAGCATAGAAGCCCACAACTGAAAAGCGCAAGGGGCTGTTATCGCGGGCACAAATGGTGCAAAATTCACACACGGCAATAAGGTGGTTAAAAGTGGACAAACGCGCGCAGATTTTACTCAAAACCCTGGTGGAACATTATATTAGTGAAGGCCAACCCATCGGCTCACGCACCCTGCTCCAGCATTCTGGCCTGGATGTGAGTCCGGCGACGATCCGCAATGTGATGAGCGACCTGGAACAATTG
>CAKZJM010000398.1 GCA_936943315.1 uncultured Methylophilus sp.
TGTTGGTGGAGGCACGCCGCGGCGGGGGCATTCACGGCCAAATGCCGCAATCGCTTTCGGATGCGCCAGGAAGAATGCGGGTTCTTTCCACACCTTGGTCAGCAGCTCATCCAGGTCGTCGGGTGTTGGATAACCGTTACGGGTTTTAATCGTTTGAGACTTGGCCACATTGTTGAGCAAGCCGTATTCTTTGTTGTTGATCAGTTCGCTTTCTTGACGCTCTTTGACCACTTCAATGGTCAGGCGCAATTGCTCTTTGATCTGGTTATGCGGGCTGCTGTAGAGGTCTGACACGCGTGTGTGCACATCAACCACGGTGTTGACCGCATTCAAGACATATTCACGGCCCCACTCTTCATAATCAACAAAGGTCGCTGGCAGCTCTTTTTCATCTTTGTTAGAGCAATCAACCGTGATGGCATTTGGATCTTTGGCCTTGTTAACGCGGTAAATACCGGCTTCAACGGGCACCCAATTCAGCAAATGCACCAGCCAGCGCGGGCTGATGGTGCTGAGCATGGGCACCGATTTGGTGGCATTGGCAAGCGTTCGTGCGGCGACATCGCCTAAGGCGCTCTGGGTAGGTTGTTCGGACATACTATTGTTCTCCTTGAACTGACTAAGTATTTAGTGACTAAAAAACGGGTGCCCGAAAATCAAGCAGCCGCTGGAATGGGTTTGGCATCCGAGTGCGCCTGGGTGACATGGCTATTGGCAGGCACGCTACGGGTGACCCAGACGTTACCGCCGATGATCGAATGTTTGCCGATGGTGATGCGGCCGAGGATGGTTGCTCCGGCATACACGACCACGTGGTCCTCCAAAATCGGATGACGCTCAAATTTTTTGACCAGATGACCATTGGCATCTTTAGGAAAATTCTTGGCTCCCAGGGTGACTGCCTGGTAAAGACGGACATGGTTACCTATGATGGCCGTTTCCCCAATCACTACGCCGGTGCCGTGATCGATGAAGAAATAATCTCCAATCCGGGCGCCGGGATGGATATCAATGCCTGTTTGCGAGTGAGCGATTTCTGTCACCAGGCGCGCGATAATGGTCAGGCCCAGGCCGTGCAATACATGCGCAATGCGGTAATGAATCAACGCCAGGATGCCTGGATAGCTCACCAGGATTTCATCCACGCTGTCAGCAGCAGGATCGCCTTGGTAAGCCGCTTCTAAATCGGTGTCCAATTGCCTGCGGATATTTGGCAGTTGTTCGGCAAACGCGCTGGTAAGCGCGTGCGCCTGGCTATTGAATTGACTGGCAGGGGTGCCTGGTGCTTTAAATGCCAGTTCAAGGCGGATTTGCTGTTGTAACTCGCGCAAGGCTTTGTCCAGCGTGGTGCCTACATAAAAGTTGATCGCATGCGCCTGGATGTCAGAGTCGCCCAAACGGTTGGGAAACAGCGAGGCTGCCAGCCACTCGATGCATTGACCTAAGGCTTTGCGCGCAGGGAGCTTGGGTGGCTGCAATAAGCGCTGCCGTTGCTGCAATGCACTCTCGCGTATGCTAGCTAGCTGTTGAACGATGTGTTCA
>CAKZJM010000399.1 GCA_936943315.1 uncultured Methylophilus sp.
AGTAAACATGGTTTTGATCAGGCCATTGATTGGCTTGGTAAAGGCAGAGAGGGCGATTGCGATCATCGCTGCAATCAAGGCATATTCAATGCCGCTGGCCCCTTCTTCGTTACGTACAAAGTTTTTGAATGCTGTTTTGATAGTGTTAAACATGGATTTTCCCCTTCAATTTAAAGCGTGGCTAAAAATAACAGCCACGCTTATTCCCATAAAAAAATCATTTAATTAAATGATTGAACAAAAAAAGATGCTTCGGTAATCATTGCTCTTACTGCTTCATTACAGTTGTAAGCAAATTTTATGCCTTTTTATTTTTATAATTTTAAAATTTATTTATATTTTTGATTTTAAACTTTTTTTTGTTTAAATGTGATTGTTGGCATCACTCGGCAAATTGTTACTATGATATATGGTTAGTTAAGATATGACAAAATTTGTCTGTGTTCCCCGCCGGTTTTGATAGTTTTTCTTGAGTTTTTATGACTAATCTATTGCCAGCATGTGCCACTCAGCCCGGTTGCGGCCATTCTGCTTGGCGCGATAAAGACATTTATCTGCTTCTTCTATTAACTGTTGCATGGTGTTATCTACGCCAGGGATGATCGTTGCAATTCCGATGGAGACCGTGACGATTTCATAAGGCGATTGTTCATGCCTGATATTCAGTTTTTGGATCGCAGCGATCATGTTTTCACTGATGTTTCTCGCTTCATTCAATGTGGTATGAAACAGTACGACGGAAAATTCTTCGCCACCGTAACGGGTCACCGAATCAACGGTGCGGCGAACGCACCCATCCAGTGCCGCGGCCACTTGTCGTAAACAGCTGTCGCCAGCCTGATGACCATGGCTGTCATTGTATTTTTTGAAAAAATCGACATCTACCATCATGAGCGAAAGGGGGACTTTTGCCCGCGATGCTTGCATCCAGGTGGTTGCCAGGTAAGCATCAAAACTGCGGCGGTTGCCTATGCCGGTTAAACGATCCTCCCAGGAAGCCTGTTCTGACATGACCTGTTTTAACAGGACATCAATGAGAATCTTGCGCACCTCGCTGGCGGAAGCCCACAGGGTGGCGCCCACCACCAGCAGCATGACCAACACCATATGCAAGGATTCATAATCCAAAAATGGCACGGACAGCATGAGAGGGATGTAAACCGCGGCGGCAAAGGCAAAGAAAATCGGCAGAAAAACCACCAGACGCGGTAATTTCACAATCACGGCGATCAGCATAATGATGAGAATGGCGGCATTACTGGTGCGGCTGAGGTACGGTAAGGCAATGGAGAGTGCTCCCCAGCCCAGGCCCGCCATGGCAGCGGCCGCAATATGGCGGTTGATGCGCGCTAATTCGATGCTGACATTGGCCGACTGGAAATCAAGGCGGCCCAGCCACCAATGCCAGAGATGTGAAATAAGAAGCCACGCATACCATGCGCCTGCATATTTCCAACCGATATCCCAAGCCACTAAGCTTGCGGCAATGAATCCACAGAAAAAAACAATGATCTTGCTGCTGTTTTTGCCCCGGTAAACGTGGCGTAATTCTTCACAGGCAAGGTCGTGTGGATCAAATTCTAATGCCTTGATAGCACTTTCTCTTGTTTTATTAACCAAACCCGATCCTGCTCCCATTCAGGTAATGCCATTTGCTCTCCTACTTGATAACGGCTTGTGTAGGATATTATTAATTATGCTGTATTTTAATTATGAATAGGTCAAATATTGGGGGTTTTGTAAATAAAAATAAATCAATGCGCGATTGTTGCAAATAAATTTGAGAGTGAGCGCGTGACTAGAGGGCGTGATGAGGCGCTTTAGCCAAAGCTAATTGATGGCCCATTTTATGTTTTTTTGTCGCGAGGTAGGCTACGTTTTCTGCATGGCTTTCAATCTCTAGCGGTACCACTACATCGACCGCCATCCCCCAGGCGGCGAGTGCCGTCCATTTTTGTGGGTTGTTACTTAGTAGCTGGATCGAATGGATCTGTAAATGTTGCAGTATGCCGACGGCAATATCATATTCGCGCTGGTCTACCGGCAGGCCAAGCGCCAGGTTGGCTTCCACCGTATCCAGGCCTTGTTCTTGCAGGGCGTAGGCACGCACTTTGTTGCTCAGGCCTATGCCGCGTCCTTCCTGGCCGCGCAAATAGACAATGACGCCGCTGCCCTGTTGCTGGATCAGGCGTTGCGCCTGTTTGAACTGCTCTCCGCAGTCGCAGCGTTGCGAGCCAAACACATCGCCGGTCAGGCATTCTGAGTGTACACGTGTCAATACAGACGGATGCCCGGCAACCTCACCCAGCACCAGTGCGATATGTTCCACGCCAGTTCTGTGATCTACAAAAGCGTGTAGATGATACTGGCCATATTCCGTCGGCAAGAGCGCTTTGGCTTGAGGCACGATCAAGTGCTCTAGGCTAGAGGCAGGCTTGAGGGCGCGCTTACTTGAGTGCATTAATGGCCCCCATTTTAATCAGCTTGGCCCGCAATACGTTGCGGCTCAGGCCCAACAGTTTTGCAGTCTGAACCTGATTATGATGGCAGTGGTGGTAGGCGGCTTTGACCAGGGCATCCTCCACGTGCTCGTAGAGGTTGGCCTTGCCTGAGTCAAACAGCTGTTGTAGAGCTTCTTCGAGCACATCAGCGCCCCGGTCGCCAGCCTGGTGCAATGGCTCCTGCTTGGGCCGGTGCAGTGAAATCGAAGATAAATGCAAATCTTCACTACGCACCAGGTTGTTGCGGCAAATCAGCAGCGAGTGATGAATCACATTTTCGAGTTCGCGGATATTGCCGGGCCAGCTGTGTTGCAGCAGTTTTTGTTTGGCCGAGTCATCCAGGCGAATCTCGGCGTAGCCCAACCGGCGCGTATATTCACTGACAAAATGTTCGGCCAGCGGCAAGATATCACCGGGGCGGTTTCTCAATGTCGGTAATTCAAGATGCGCCACCCGCAGGCGGTAGAACAGGTCTTCACGGAAATTGCCTGCCTGCACGGCCTCTTCCAGGCGGACATTGGTCGCCGCGACCAAGCGTACATCAATGGGGGTCGACTTTCTGGCACCCAGCCGTACCACTTCGCGTTCTTGCAGGACGCGCAGCAGTTTCACCTGTATGCCCAACGGCAGGTCGCCAATTTCATCCAGAAACAGCGTGCCGCCGTTGGCCGCTTCAAACCAGCCGGCCTTGGCCACAAAAGCACCGGTGAAGGCGCCTTTTTCGTGGCCAAATAATTCACTTTCAACCAGTGTGTCTGAAAAAGCACCGCAATTGACGGCCACAAATGGCTTGCCTTTACGGTGGCTGAGTTCATGCACATGCCGCGCGATCAGCTCTTTGCCCGTGCCGGTTTCACCAATAATCAACACATTGGCATCACTCGGTGCAATTTGCTTGATCCGGCTCAGCAAGGCAATCGATTTCGGTCCTCAAACACTTGCGCTGTCGCGCGTATCGATGTGGTGAGCGCACGCGAGTTAGGCAAGGTGAGCAGCTTTTTCTCTTGCTCGTGGTATTCCAGCGCGTTTGCCTGGTCCAGATGCTCGATAAATTTGTCCATAATATTCATGAGTAAAATGTAGGGTTAGGGAGGCTGCCAGTCAGCGCCCATTCACCCAGCTCCTTGATTTTGTAATCTAGTGGATCGTGCAGGGTATGCGTTCTCAAATTGCGCCAGTGTCGGTCCAGTCGCAGACCGGCATGGGTTGCCCGTGAGCCCGCGACTTCAAACATCCTGCTGGTGATATCGAGGCCGGTGCGTGTCGCCAACACCTTGGCCGTGCTGATACTGGTCGCCACCAGGCCGCGGTCTTCTTCAGTCAGTGCCAGCCCTTTGTTCCAGGCAGCATCCAGTTTTTCAGCCGCCTGGTTGGTCAGTGCACGCACCGCCTCCAACCCCACCCAGAACTCACCATAATGCGCGAGGATATAAGGGTCTTGGCTGGTCGACGCCACATTCGCGCTGTTCCAGGGGCGCGCTTCACGCAAGGTGTAATGTTGCGCGTCGTTAAATGCGCCTTCGGCAATCCCCAGGTAAATATTGGTCAGAATCAGTTGTGCAATGAGTGGCCGCAAACAGGCAAATGGATTGCTAAGTGGGCCTGGGTCAGTGAGCAGCTCATTTTCTTCTACTCTGACTTTTTCAAAATTGACTGAGCCACTGTCTGTCTGGCGCTGGCCAATATTGTCCCAATCGTCGATCACCGTAATGCCGGTACGCAACGTAGGAATCGCCGCAATCACCAATTGGCCATCCGTTTTTTTAATGGCCGAGGCAATCAGCATTTGCGAGTCCAAGGCCCCGGAGCAAAAACTTTTCTTGCCTGAGAACTCATGCCAGTGACTATAAGACTTGCACAGGGTGCGTTCATCAAGCGGGTTCAACGCATTGCCCCAAAACCAGTTTAACTGTGCCGTTTGCTCATACCAGCGTTCCCACTGGTCTGGCCGCGAAAACAATCTGACGGTGGCCAGCATCAGGTGCTGAAACCCGTACACATGCGCAATCGAGCTATCTACCTTGGCAAATTCGCGAACGACTAGCAAGGTTTCCTGCCAGTTAGCACCATAACCGCCATACTGCCGAGGAATGCTTAAAGACAATAAGCCACTTTCGCGCAGGGCATCGCGCTCCAGTTTCGGCGTGCCTCCCAAGTGATCACGTTCCACGGCTGTCAGTGAGAACCACTCGGCTAATTGTTTCGCCACGGCAAGGGCATGGTGCCCGTCATTCAAACGGATGCTGGGTGGCGGGATGACAAAGCTATTTATATTCAAAAGTAATATCCATCTTGTTGCATATGCTTAGAGTTCAGCATGATTTGTGCCAACTATGGATGAGGGCCTCCCTCGCCATTTTAAATGAAAAATGCGCACACAATTTACGGTTAAATCCTATATAAATCATCAGCTTATTTTTAATCCTCCTGACTTTTTGGGTAACGTGGCTCATCCCCTTGCGCATTCATTCTGAAAGCGGTTGCTGAAATTGCAGCACGCATGCTGCTGATTCAGCAGCAGCCTTGAATAAACTGCTGATTAATCAGCAACTGCCATTCTGAGATGTTTAACTGACTGAATTTATTGGTTTTTATTTGTGGCATGCTCTTTGCAACAACGCTGCCATAAGCTGTATCAATAAAGGAAAGCAAGCACATGGAAATTTTCTGGTTTTTACCCACGCATGGTGACCAGCGTTATCTTGGCACCAGCAAAGGCGCCAGACCGGCCACCTTCACTTACCTGAAGCAGATTGCGCAGGCGGCTGACCGCCTGGGATATGGCGGCGTCTTGGTGCCTTCAGGTCGCTCCTGCGAAGATGCCTGGGTGATTTCTTCAGCCTTGATCAATGAAACCAAACAGCTCAAGTTTTTGGTGGCAACACGGCCTGGCTTTATTTCGCCCGTGGTCTCTGCGCGGATGTCTTCTACGCTGGACCGCATCTCTGGCGGGCGCTTGCTGATTAACGTGGTCGCTGGTGGCGACCCGGCAGAGCAGCAGGCTGAAGGCAGTTTTCTTGCGCACGATGCCCGCTATGCTGAAGCTGAAGAATTCCTGTCTATCTGGCGCGCGGTCTTAGCCGAAGAAGTGGTCGATTACGAAGGTGAGTATTTACGCGTGAAAGGGGCCAGTTTGCCTACTGGCAGCCTGCAAAAACCTTATCCGCCGCTGTTTATTGGCGGCGCCTCAGAGGCCGCGATTCAACTGAGTAGCAAACATATAGATGTGCATTTAACCTGGGGGGAACCACCCGCTGCCGTCGCAGAAAAAATCCGCGTCATCCGCGAAGCCGCCGCGAGGCAGGGCCGCACCATTCGTTTTGGCATCCGTTTGCATGTGATTGTGCGCGAAACCAGCGAGCAAGCATGGCAGGCAGCAGAAGAGCTCATTTCGCATGTGACGGATGACACCATTGCTGCCGCGCAGGCAGCCGTCGCCAATTTTGACTCGGTGGCACAAAAGCGCATGACAGCGCTGCATCATGGCCGCCGCGATCAGTTAGAAGTCTCCCCCAATTTGTGGGCAGGTGTCGGTCTCGTCCGTGGCGGCGCAGGCACTGCGCTGGTGGGTAACCCGCAAGAAGTGGCTGACCGCATCAAAGAATACCAGGCGCTGGGCATAGATTACTTTATTTTCTCTGGTTATCCACACCTGGAAGAATCGTACCGCGTGGCTGAATTGTTGTTCCCCTTGCTGCCGCTCAAGCAGCAGGCCACCGCAGAAGTCAGCATCAACACCAATATGACCGGTCCGTTTGGCGCGGCCAAACCAGTCAAGCATGCGGCATAGGAGAGATGATGACACTTGCTCTGAATTCACGCCTGGACGACGTTGAGTCTGCACACGGCATCGTGTTTGGCGATACCCCGCAAGAAATTACCAGGCAATTATGCGACTACCTAGCACTCACCGCCGTGGAGCGGGATATTGAAGGGGGCACGCCCTATGAACAACGGCAGGCGGTACGCGATAGCGGCTTGCTCAAGTTGCTGATTCCCGCCTCATTGGGCGGGCTGGGTGGCGACTGGCCCCAGATTTACCAAATCATCCGCCAGATCGCGCGTGTCGATAGCTCGATTGCACAGGTCTTTGCGTTCCAGTTTTTGATGCTGACCTCCATACGCTTATATGGCGATGAGGCGCAATGGCAGCACTATTTCAAACTCACCGCCAGGCAAAACCTATGGTGGGGCAATGCCTTAAACCCGCTGGATAACCGGACTGTGGCGCATAAGGCACCAGGCGGCTACACCTTCAGCGGGCAAAAAAGTTTTTGCTCTGGCTCTATGGACTCTGATTACCTGATTGTGTCGGCGATTGAAGAGGGGAGCGGCAAGTTTCTGGTCGCTGCCGTGCCCACCACCCGGGCGGGCATCCATCTCAAGGGCGATTGGGACAATATTGGCCAACGGCAGACCGACAGCGGCAGTGCCGAGTTTCACCAGCTTTGGGTCGATGACAGTGAATTGCTGATGAACCCCGGCCCGTTGAGTTCGCCTTTCGCCAGCCTGCGCTCACTGGTTGCGCAGCTGATTTTCACGAATATCTACCTGGGCATTGCTGAAGGCGCACTGGCTGAAGGCGCCAAATACACCCGCAGCAGCAGCCGGGTATGGTCTGGCTCACTGGCGCAAACCATACACGAAGACCCATTCACCTTGCTGCATTACGGCGAGTTCTGGGCCAGCCTGCATGCCTCTGCCGTGCTGGCAGACCATGCGGCAGGCTTGCTTGACCAGGCCTGGCAGCAAACCCTGGGCCTGGATGAGCAAACACGCGGTGAACTGGCACTGGCCGTGTTTTCGGCCAAGGTGAATGCGACGCGTGCCGGTCTGGATGTGACCACCCGCATCTTCGAAGTGGCTGGCGCACGCGCCACCACGGCCAAGCTACGCATGGATAGATTCTGGCGCAATTTGCGCGTGTATACGCTGCACGACCCGGTCGATTACAAACTCAAGGATTTAGGCGATTGGGCGCTGAATGGGCAATATCCAACCCCCAGCTTTTACGCCTAGCAAGGTGATCACACACTGTGTGTGCGAACTCACGTTATTAAAGAAAGTATATGAAACAAAACATCATTGATTTACGTAACCGTCCTGCGTTCTTGCACGACTTTTTTGGCGCAACGCCCAACACGCCCGCTTATGACACCGCTAAATGGTTGAATCAGCGCGTCGGGTCGCTTGAGCCTGAGCATTTCCGCCGCTCATATACGGTAGAAGGCTATTTGCAGGAAATAGACGACGCGGGCATTGATATTGCCGTGGTGGTTGGGCGCGAAACGCCAGACCTCACCATAGACGACCAGCGTATCGCGGACCTGGTCAAACACAGCCCAAAGCTTGTGGGCTTGGGCTCGGTGGATATTGAAACACGCGGCGTCGAGAGTGCTTTAGCCGCCATTGAAAAAGCGGTTAAACACTATGGCTTTAAAGCCATTAATATCGAGCCCGGTTTCGGTAAACCTGCCCGCCAGGTCGACGACCCGCTGTTTGAGCCGGTCTATGAAGCTTGCCAGCAATATAGCGTGCCGGTATGCGTGATGTCTGGCCCAACGACGCCGGATCTGGATTATGCACATCCCAATGCCGTGGCGCGGCTGGCGCGCAAATACCCTAACCTCAACATCATTTGTTTCCACGGCTATTACCCGTTTGTGAACGAAATCGTTGGCGCGGCTTTCCGTTATCCTAATCTACACCTGGTGCCAGATATGTATATTTTCCAGCCCGGTGCCGAGCTCTATGTGCAAGCTGCCAACCAGTTTCTGGGCGACCAGTTATTGTTCGGAACCTCTTACCCATTCAGGCCGATGAAACAGACCATAGACGATTTTGCGGCGCTCGGCTTTAAGGACGACGTGTTGGAGAAAGTGTTTTACCAAAACGCTGCGCAGTTATTAAAGCTCAGTGTTTAAGCGTTAAAGGAATCAGCATGTTACAAAGAACAGAATCATTTGATACCGTGGCGGACGCCATCGAAGCCATTGCCAATGGCGAGTTTGTGATCGTGGTTGATGATACCGACCGTGAAAATGAGGGCGACCTGATTATTGCCGCCGAGAAAATCACCGCCGAAAAAATGGCGTTTCTGGTCAGACATAGTAGCGGCCTGGTGTGCGTCGCCATGCAAGCGCAACGTTTGCAGGCGCTTGATTTACCGCAGATGGTCACCGAGAACGCCGACCCGTTCCGCACTGCATTCACTGTCAGTGTCGATTACAAATATGGCACCACCAGTGGTATTTCGGCAGCAGATCGGGCCCTGACTTTGCGTGCGCTGGCCGACCCCGCTAGCCAGGCCAGCGACTTTCACCGCCCAGGGCATCTCTTCCCGCTGCGAGCGCGTTTGGGTGGCGTGCTGGAGCGGCCCGGCCATACCGAGGCGGCGCATGACCTGGCCGTGCTGGCGGGCTTGCAGCCGGTGGGCGTGCTATGCGAAATTGTCAATGACGATGGCAGCATGGCCCGGCGCCCCGACTTGCTACGCTTTGCCAAGCAGCATGGGTTAAAGATCATTACGATTGCCGATATGATTGCCTACCGTGAGCGGCAAGTGGAGCTGGCCTATCCAGCGCTTCGCCAACCTTCACCTCTCCCGCTTTCACGCCCGCTCAGGCAACAAAGCGCTTTGCTAGATGCGGCCATGGTCTACAGTGGCTAATCGTTGCGGTGGCGCATGAAATAAAAAAGCCCTCATATGAGGGCTTTTTTTTCTGCTTATTATTAAATCCAAGGGTGACGAGGCGGCTTCACGTTATTTAAGCTGTAATTACCCACGGCATAATATTTCCAGCGCACCGGGTCATGCAATGTGTGGGTGCGGGCGTTGCGCCAGTGGCGGTCCAGGTTATATTCCCCCAGTGTTGAACGGGTGCCTGCCAGTTCAAACAATTTACTGCCTGCCAGCAGGGCGGTTTCTGTGCTCAGCACTTTGGCTTCTGCCACGGCAATAGAGGCTTCTGCCACCGTGTCTTCGTTGGGGTTGCGTTGCGCTTCGTCAATATATTGACCGGCACGGGCTAACAAGGCCTCGGTGGCATGCAGGCGAATCTGCAGGTCGCCGATATCTTTAATCGTATGCGGGTCTTCGTAGCCGTGCTCAAGGTCGGTATCAATCCATGGGCGGGTATGGTTACGCACAAAGTGCAGGGTATCTTTGAACGCCGCGCGGGCAATGCCGGTATCGACGGCGACCTGAATGATCTGGAAGATGGCGCCATCGGCAGTCGGCTTGTCATAGCCCTTGTAGCCCGGCACGAGGTACGACTTCGGCACCTTCACATCCTTCAGCACGACGGTGCCGGACAGCGTGGTGCGCTGACCGAAGCTCGACCAGTCGTCGTAAACCGTGAGGCCCGGCGCATCGCGGTCCGCAATTGCATACCAGGCGCGGCCCTCTTCATCGAGCGCGACGATCGGCACCTTGTGGGCCAGAAGCGCGCCGGACGAATAGAATTTCTGGCCGTTGACCACAACGTGATCCCCATGGTC
>CAKZJM010000400.1 GCA_936943315.1 uncultured Methylophilus sp.
GGCGCGGGGCAATGCCCTGGTCGACCAGGGTCGGGCAGGTTGATAAGGCCAGGGTGGGCTGCGCAATGTAATTCGCCGGTTTGGAAACGATGCGCAACCTGAATTCTTCAATTTCCTGTTTGCTGGCTGTGGGGCCCACCAGCATGCCGTAGCCGCCGGAGCCTTGTACTTCTTTCACAACCAGCTCGGGCAGATGATCCAGCACATAGGCCAGATCATCTTCCTTGCTGAGTTGATACGTAGGCACGTTCTGCAGGATGGGAGACTCACCCAGATAGAACTTGATCATCTCCGGCACGTAAATATACGTCGCCTTGTCATCGGCCACACCGGTGCCTACGGCGTTAGCCAATGTGACGCCACCATTGCGGTAGACAGAGAGCAGACCTGGTACGCCCAGCATGGAATCGGGCTTGAATACCAGAGGGTCAAGGAAGTCGTCGTCAATGCGGCGGTAGATCACATCCACCCGTTGCGGGCCTTGTGTAGTGCGCATGTAGACGGCGTTATTACGGACAAACAAATCCTGGCCTTCGACGAGTTCTATGCCCATTTGCTGGGCGAGGAAGGCATGTTCAAAGTAGGCGCTGTTGTAGGCGCCTGGGGAGAGAAGGACGACGGTCGGGTCGGTCACCCCGGTCTGTGCCACCGAGCGCAGATTATTCAGCAATACATGCGGATAATGCTCGACGGGTGCGATGGGATATTTTCTAAATAAATCAGGGAACAACCGCATCATCATCTTGCGGTCTTCGAGCATGTAAGAGACACCGGACGGCGTGCGCAGGTTATCTTCAAGCACATAAAACTGCGATTCGCTGGTGCGGACCAGGTCAATCCCGGCCACATGTGCGTAGACCTGATTGGGCACATTCACGCCCACCATCTCTGGCCGGTATTGAGAGTTGCTTAAGATGCTGTGCGGAACGATGCCCGCCTTGATGATTTCCTGATCATGGTAAATATCATGCAGGAACATATTGAGTGCGCGCACACGTTGCACGGCGCCTTTGGACAGGTGTGCCCATTCGCTGGCAGAAATCATGCGCGGGATCACGTCAAATGGAATCAGGCGCTCGGCACCATCTTCTTCGCCATACACATTAAAGGTAATGCCCACGCGGCGGAACAAGACCTCAGCTTCGGCACGCTTGGCCGCCAATTGTTGTGTCGGGACATCGCTTAACCAATGCTTGTAAGCCTGGTAAATTGCCCGTACGTTGCCCCCATAGCCCTGCATTTCATCAAAAAACTGTTTGGCTGATTGCGTCATGATGCTGGACCTTTGCCTTACTTGTAAAAATCAATTAAACAAGAGCAAGCGGTGTGCCAGCTAATAATTCTGTTTTAAATCATGTGCTTATTGAGTGGTTAATCAACGGCAATTAGTAAATTGCACCATAAAGGTGCAGATTGGCTCGCAAAATTCACATCGACGGCGCGTGTTGAGGCAAGTGTTTATTTTGAAGGCCCGAGTTTATTGATAGCTCAATGAGTTTGAAAATGCCTCAAGCAATTTCAAGTCATCGTCCCCAGGGTTAGAAACTGCCGCATGCAGGTTGGCCCATCTGTCACGATACGCGAATAAAAAATGAATATGTTTCTGCTTGATGGGGGCGCCCTGAAATGAATTTTCAAAGTCGTAGCTAAGCTTGCAATATTGCTGAGTACAACTTTTAACCACACTGGCCTGGTTAATGAGCGGGTCTTTGCTGGCTTTAGACCAAAAGCAGTTTAAGACGGCCTCATGGGTTTCACCCCCGTCACAAGCTGGCGTATCCACATAGAGCGATACTGCAAAGTGATTGGCATTGGCCGAATACATATAGTGGTCATTGGAGTCTGCCTCGCGCACAGGCCTGAGTGGCGGGGCAGCAAAACTCACCGACCAGCCTTGATCAGGAATCGCCAGCGTGGTGATTTCAGCAAGCGCTTGTAGCGGCATGAGGCCGAAGCAGAGAGGGGCATAGCGCAGAAGAGACATGGGTCTTAAGCCTATTATGAGGGTGGGGTAAATTGACTATACCACTCCGCCCGCAACCAAGCGTCAATTTGCCGCTCCAGCAAGCAGCAAATTGTGACCAGTGTTGGATTTATTCAATATTCTGGATCTGCTCGCGCATTTGTTCGATCAGCACTTTGAGCTGCATGGAAACCTGCGTGGTTTCGATAGAGACTGATTTAGAGCCCAGCGTATTGGCTTCACGGTTCATTTCCTGCATGAGGAAGTCGAGTTTTTTACCTACCGCGCCACCTGCACTCAAAATGCGGTCCATCTCGGTGATGTGCGAATTCAACCGGGCCAGTTCTTCATCCACATCAATGCGTTGGGCATAGAGGACAATTTCCTGGCGCACGCGGTCGTCGTCGGCCTGCATGGCTTCGCGCAGTTTTGTGGTCAGTTTGTCCTGGTATTGCTTGACCAGCTCGGGCAGAAGTGGTTTGACAATGCTGATTTGCTCACGCACGCCTTGCAGGCGGTCCAGCAGCACTTGTTTGAGTTTTTCGCCTTCGCGCTGGCGCGCCGCAATCAACTCATCAATGGCCAGGGATAAGCCGCTCTGTATACTTTGAACCAGCGCGTCTGCATCCACTGCTTCGCTTTGCAATACGCCTGGCAGCTTGAATACATCTACCAGGTTAACTGGCTGTGCCTGTGGAAAGTGCTGTTGCAATTCGGTCAGCGTTTGGGCAATTTGCGCCACCATGGTGGGGTTTAATGCCAGGTTGGTTGCGGCGGTATCGCTTTTGAGGCTGATGCGGCACTCAACCTTGCCGCGACCAAGGCGGGTTTGCAACTGTTCGCGGATGAGCGCTTCATACTGGCGCAAGCTGTCGTCAATTTTAACGTTGAGCTCGAGGTAGCGATGATTGACAGCACGCAATTCAATTAGCAGCAAGCCACCCGGAAAGCGGCTTTCGCTAGAAGCAAAGCCGGTCATGCTTAAAATAGGTTGGTCGTTGGCGGATTTTTTGGCTGTCATGGTTGTGGTCTTGGGCTGGGAAGCAAACGGGTGGATTGTATCAAATGCGCTATCGATATGCGAAAATAGCGCAACGATAAAAGGCTACCGTGAACTGCTGCCCTCGGCTAAATTCGGTGGATGCCTAAATAAAAGCCATGATTGTGACGTTAAAGCGCTAGTGAAGCTCTCCAATAAATTTGATTTTGCCTTGCCGGTAGGGACACCCCTGCAAGACTACACCATTACCCGGGTTCTCAGCCTCGGCGGGTTTAGCTTTGTCTATCTGGCGCAAGACGCCCAGAAAAACACCATTGCTATTAAAGAATATATGCCGGTGAACCTGGCTGAACGGCATGGCGATACCCATATCCGCTCCAACGGTAAAAATGAAGCCGCCTATAAGCATGGCATGAAATGCTTTTTTGAAGAGGGACTGGCGCTGGCCAATATCGAGCACAAAAACATTGTGCGCGTGAAAAACTTCTTCCGGGCCAATAACACCGTTTACATGGTCATGAAATATGAGCGGGGCAAGTCGCTGCAAGACTACATCATGGCCATGTCGCAGCCAGTGCCCGAAAATTTCCTCATCCGCATGTTTGTCGAGCTGCTCAACGGTTTGCGTGAAGTGCATACGCGCAAATTGCTGCACCTCGACATCAAGCCAGCCAATATTTATATCCGTCTAGATGGCTCGCCGGTATTGCTGGACTTCGGGTCGGCGCGCCAGGCCTTGTCTGAGGTGACACTGGCGCCGACCTACACCCCAGGCTACGCGCCGCCTGAGCAATATATAGACCGTAAACACTTGGGCCCATGGAGTGATATTTATAGCATAGGCGCCAGCATGTATGCCTGTTTGCAACGGTCGTCACCAATGGCGGCCAATGCACGCCTCAAGAACGATACGCTGGTGCCCGCCATTGAGCTGGGTAAACAGATATACTCTGACAAACTGTTGGCGATTATTGATGAGTGCATGCAGCTGGATTATTTGTCCCGGCCGCAAAGCGTGTTCTCATTACAGAAAAAAATGATAGGCATCCACGTGGCTGAAGACCCACGCGGCTCGCTGGTTGATAAAATCATCAAGGTGTTGAATAAGCCGCTATGAAATTCACCATTGCACAGGGGAGTCGTCAGGGGCCACGTCCTTACAACCAGGACAGGCTGGCTTATTCTTACCACAGGCATGCCATTTTTATGGTGCTGGCCGATGGCATGGGCGGTCATCAACATGGCGATGTGGCAGCGGAAATTGCCGTCAAAACCCTGGTTGAGGCTTTTCAGCGCGAGTCGCAACCCATGATTGCGCAACCTGCACAGTTTTTGCGTGAACAGATTGCCCAGGCGCATGAGGTGATTGAAAATGTGCGACTGCAAAAGCGCCTGATGGAATCACCGCGGACCACCATTGTGGTGGCACTGATCCAGCACAACAAATTATTCTGCGCCCATGTTGGCGACTCACGCCTGTATCTCTACCGCAACGGCCTGGTCGAATACCAGACGGAAGACCATTCCGTGGTGCAGTCGCTGTTGCGCGAAGGTAAAATCACGGCTAATGAGGTCGAGCATCATCCGCACCGCAATAAAATCTACAATTGCGTCGGTGGCGACCGGCCGCCAAAAGTGGAGCTGGCAGCCCCGATTCCATTGCGTGAGGGCGATGTCATCATGCTGTGCTCCGATGGGGTATGGAATACCGTGCCAGAGATTTACATGGCGCAACATATGCTGGCCGCGGATATTAATGATGGTGTCACCCGCTTATTGGATGACGCCGATGCAGCCAGTATCACAGTCGGTGATAATATGAGCGCCATTGCCTTGCAGTGGGGGCAGCGCGTGAGCAGCCCGTTGACGATTTCAACGCTGGATTTACCTGTGGATGTCACCACCACCATGATGAACCAGGCCGCCGTCACGCCCAGCCCGTATGCCCTGGATCTCACCGATGACGAAATTGAAAAGGCCATTGCCGAGATACACGAAGCCTTGGGCAGAACCCAGCAACATATTAAATCTTAGAAAGCGTTAAACCATGAGCAGACCCAGCCAGCGCGCCAACGACCAGTTGCGCGCCATCGAAATCATCCGCCATTACACCAAGCACGCCGAAGGCTCTGTGCTGGTGAAGTTTGGCGATACCCATGTCATTTGCACCGCCAGCATAGAAGAAAAAGTGCCTGGCTTTTTAAAGGGCAAAGGCCAGGGCTGGGTGACGGCAGAATACGGCATGCTGCCACGCTCCACCGGTTCACGCATGGACCGCGAAGCTGCGCGTGGCAAGCAAAGCGGACGCACACAGGAAATCCAGCGCCTAATCGGCCGCAGCCTGCGCGCGGTGATCGATCTTGAAAAGCTGGGCGAGCGTACTATTCATTTTGACTGTGACGTGATCCAGGCCGACGGCGGCACGCGCACGGCCAGCATCACCGGCGCTTATGTGGCCATGGTCGATGCGGTGTCTACCCTGTTGCAAAAAGGCCTGTTGACCGACACACCGATCAAGGATTCCGTGGCCGCCATTTCTGTGGGTGTCTATCAAGGCACGCCAGTGTTGGATTTAGACTACATTGAAGACTCCGACTGCGATACCGACATGAACGTGGTCATGACCGGTAAGGGTGGGTTTGTCGAGATTCAGGGCACCGCCGAAGGCGAACCGTTTGCCCGCGAAACCATGAATCAGATGCTGGACCTGGCCGCCAAAGGCATTACTGAACTGGGGCAACTGCAAGCGCAGGCCCTGGCGAAATAATCACGAGGAACATGACGATGGCCTTGCCGTTTGAAAAACTGGTCATTGCCTCGGGCAACCAGGGCAAAATCCGTGAAATTGCGCATTTGCTGGCACCGCTGAATATTCAGGCTGTGTCGCAATCCGAATTCAATGTGCCCGAATGCCCTGAGCCTTATCACACCTTTATTGAAAACGCCTTGGCCAAGGCCCGCCACGCCAGCCAGCATACCGGTTTGCCCGCGTTGGCCGATGATTCCGGGTTGTGTGTCGATGCCTTGCAAGGCGCACCGGGCGTGATTTCGGCGCGGTATAGCGGGCCAAAACCGGTCAACAGCCTGCTCACGCAAGACGAACGCAATAACGATAAATTGCTCACCGCCATGGAACGCATCGCCGACCGCCATGCCTATTTCTATAGCGTGGTTGTGCTGGTGCGCCATCCGCAAGATCCGCAGCCCTTGATTGCCGATGGCCTGTGGCGCGGTGAAATCCTGCGCGAGTTCCGCGGCACTGAAGGCTTTGGTTACGATCCATTGTTTCTCGATACGCAGAGCGGCAAAACCGTGGCAGAATTACCGCTTGAGATCAAAAGCCAGCGCAGTCATCGCGGTCAGGCGATGACCAAGCTGCTGCAACAACTGAAAACGCTAAGTAATTAAACAAACCAGGTGAGTAAACAAGTAGATGAGTAACGAATGGCCAAAATGGGTACGCGATGACGGTTCGGTGGTGTCCTGCACCGAAAAGGTCAAAGTCATGGCCGAAAATTTTGACGAACTCAAACAGATCGCCCAGGACGCGCTGGAAGATGGCTTGCTGATGGAAGTCAGCGAAGAGCAGATGCGTAAAGCATTACACGAGCTTGTCGACCAACTCATTAATCCTTATAACAAGATTTAGGTTTGCCAGCATGGCAAACCCATCACCGCAACACATCCTTCAAACCGTCTTCGGCTACAACCAGTTCCGCCACCAACAACAAGCCATCGTAGAACATGTCATCAGCGGGCAAGATGCGCTGGTGCTCATGCCCACCGGTGGCGGCAAATCGCTGTGTTACCAGATTCCCGCACTCGCACGCGATGGCCTGGCGATTGTTGTTTCGCCGCTGATCGCACTGATGCAAGACCAGGTCGAGGCCTTGCAACAACTGGGCGTCAACGCCGCCTTTTTAAATTCCAGCCTCAGTGCCGAAGATAACAGCCGCATCACGCGGCAAGTGCTCGCTGGCGAAATCAAACTATTATACGTCGCGCCCGAACGCCTGATGGTCGGCAGTTTTTTAAGCCTGCTCGATGAAGTGCAACAACATGTCGGCCTCGCCCTGTTTGCCATCGACGAAGCGCATTGCGTCTCGCAATGGGGGCACGATTTCCGGCCTGAATACCGCCAGCTCACCGTGCTGCACAACCGCTTCCCTGATGTGCCGCGTATCGCACTCACGGCTACTGCTGATGCCCCCACGCTTGCCGAAATTATCAGCCAGCTCAACCTCGAAAACGCCCGCCAGTTTGTCTCCAGTTTTGACCGCCCGAATATCCGTTACCACGTCGGCATTAAAAATAATGCCCGCCAGCAACTACAAGCATTTTTAGAGCGCGAGCATCCAAACGACGCTGGCATCATCTACTGTTTGTCGCGCAAAAAGGTAGAAGAAACCGCTGCCTGGCTGGTCGAAAAAGGCTGGTCAGCCTTGCCTTATCACGCCGGGTTGCCTGCACAATTACGCGAACACCACCAGCGCCGTTTCCTGCGTGAAGAAGGCATCATCATGGTCGCGACCATCGCATTCGGTATGGGCATCGATAAACCCAACGTGCGTTTTGTCGCGCATTTAGACTTACCTAAAAGCATGGAAGGCTACTATCAGGAAACCGGCCGCGCCGGGCGCGATGGCCTGCAAGCCAACGCCTGGATGATCTACGGCATGGGCGATGTGGTCTCCATGCGGCAAATGCTCGATAGCGGCGAAGCCTCCGAAGAACGCAAGCGCTTAGAGCGTTTAAAACTCGACGCCTTGCTCGGCTACTGCGAATCCACCGCCTGCCGCCATCAGACCATTTTGCGCTACTTCGGCGAAAGCCATCCCGGCGCCTGCGACCAATGCGACAACTGCCTGCACCCGGTAGAAACCTGGCAGGCGACTCAAGTCGCGCAAATGGCACTTTCCTGTGTATTCCGCACCGGCCAACGATTCGGTGTCGGCCATTTGATCGATGTGCTCATTGGTAAAGTCACCCCGCAAGTCGAGCGCTTTAATCACGATAAAGTCAGCACCTTCGGCATAGGCAAAACCCTCAATCAAAACCAGTGGAGCGGTGTTTATCGCCAATTGATTGCCGCAGGCATGCTAGAAGCCGACATGGTCGCCTATGGCGGCTTAAAGCTCACCGAAGCCGCCAGGCCAGTACTCAAAGGCGAGCAAGAGGTCTGGCTACGCCGTGATGCCGAACCCGAAAAACGCATGAGCAAAGTCGAGCGCAGTGCCCGTGCGAAAGAAGCATTTGAAGGTGCCAATGACGACCCGCTGTGGCAAGCACTTAAAGCCAAACGGCTGGAGCTGGCAAGGGAACAGGGCGTACCTCCTTATGTGATTTTTCACGATAGTACGCTGCTGGAAATTCACAACCGCAAACCGCAGACCTTGGATGAAATGGGTCAGATTAGCGGGATAGGGCAGGCGAAATTGCAGAAATATGGGGATGCGTTTTTGATTGTATTGGAAGAAATGTAATATCTTGCATATATGTGTGTTGTCAGCTTAAAAACTTACTTAGATAGTATTAGTATGTAACATTCTTGAGTATCAGCATAATTTAATTTTATTCAAATAATTACAAGGGAGTAAATTGTGAGCAGCTACACAGGGTTATACGTTTATCGTACGGAACATGGGAAAGTTAACGGTGTTCAAGTTTCTGACCCTAATGGTAATTCGATTCATCTAGACGTAGAGACTTATCTTGAGCGCCGGATAAAACCTCCGATAGAAGAGCTTCCTAATTCAGAGCAATATAATTCGAAGCAAAAGTAATTTTATGCTCCAACTCCGTGATGACTCGCTTGAGTGGGCACTTGCTCATGTTATTCGGTTCGGTGATACAGATGTTTTCCCGGTTCCATTTGAATATGCTGCTATAGGGCATGACTGGGCTAATGTAAAAGCACATCTGGCTTCAGCGGATGTTTTGCAATGGACAACAAGACCCCAGCGCATTCTTCTTTCTCCAAAAGCGAGAAATGGATTCAGAGTCATTACACAATTAGATCCATTAGATTTTTTGGTATTTTCCGCACTAGTCAAAGAACTTGCCATAGACCTTGAAACACGGCGTATACCTCTAGCTCAAAGTCGCGTTTTCTCATACCGTGCAGTTCCTTTGGCAAATGGTCAGCTCTTTGATCCTAACGTTGGGTATAGACAATTTTTAGATGTTTGTCGAGATAAGTTGAGAGGAAATCCTGCTAATCAGTTTGTTGCAGTTACGGATATTTCAGATTTCTATGCTCGAATTTATCATCATCGCCTAGAAAACGCTCTTCAGACTGCCACTACAAGAGGTAACCATGTTCGTGCTGTCATGAGATTATTATCAGGTTGGAATGGCACAGAAACCTTCGGCATTCCTATCGGAGGAGCACCTTCTAGATTACTTGCTGAAATTACGTTAGCGGATGTTGATGAGGCTCTGCTGGCAGCGGGTATCGATTTCATTCGGTTTAATGATGATTATCGGATTTTTGGCGACAGCTATGAGCGTTGCTACAGGGCAATTACATTTCTCGCCGAAACACTTTACCGAAACCACGGCCTCAACCTTCAGCCTCAAAAGACTGAGGTACTTGCAGCAGCGCAATTTAGCGATAAATATCTAGTAACGCCATTGGATAGAGAATTAAATTCTTTACATGCGCGGTTCGAAGGACTTGCAGCCGAATTGGGATTGAACGATTGGTACGAGTCGATAGAGTATGATGACCTTGATGATGAGCAGCAAGAAGCTATTGATAGCTTAAATCTTCAGGAGTTGTTCCGTGAAGAGTTGCAAGAAGATGAGCCTGAGCTACCTATAATTAGATTCATATTACGAAGACTAAGTCAGCTAGGTGACGATAGTCTTGTAGATGATATTTTCTTCGCATTAGATAAGCTTCATCCAGCGCTTCCAGATATTTGTCGGTATGTTCAGAGTCTACGTCATTTAAATGCAGAAGAACGCTCAGCATTGGGTGCAAGGATGTTAAATTTACTTAATGGTTCTGTTGTAAGTGAGTTGCCTTATCACCGGATGTGGATTCTTGATTTATTTGTTCACTCTAGGGAGATCGGAAGAGCACACGTCTGAACTCCAGTCACCCGGCTAAATCTCGTATGCCG
>CAKZJM010000401.1 GCA_936943315.1 uncultured Methylophilus sp.
TGGTATTTGGCTGAGGATTGTGTCTGCATGCTGTTCTCCTGAAAATGTTTTTGACAGAAGACATGATAGAGATTTCATAAAAAATTAAATTGCTATTTTTATCAAAAAATCCAATTATTAAAAATATTATTTCAATAAAAACACATTTTTTGTAATATTATTTCAATATTAAATATTTATTGAAATAACCATGAAATTAGACCGCTTTGACAAAGCCATTCTGGACATTCTGCAAACAGACGGCCACATCAGCAATCAGGAACTCGCTGACCGCATTGGACTCTCCCCGGCCCCCTGCCTCCGCCGCGTAAAAGCCTTGGAACAAGCTGGCCTGATCTTGGGATACCAAGCCCTGGTAGATGCCAAAAAACTCGGTCTCAGCCTGATGGCCTTGATCGGGATTTCTATGGATCAGCACACACCGGAACGCTTCGCCAATTTTGAAAGCAGCATTACCAATATTCCCGAAGTGTTGGAATGCTTGCTGATTACAGGGCAGCAATCGGATTATTTATTGAAAGTGGTTGTAAAAGATATGGACGACTACCAGCACCTGCTACTACATAAAATCACCAAGATTGCAGGCGTCACCGGGGTACATACAAGTTTTGTGTTGAGAAATGTGGTGGCACGGGCCAAAGTGCCCGTTAATTGATGAGCCTTGGTTAACGGTATTATTTCGCTCTCAGATAGTGATAGCACACCTCTTAATAACCAATTTTTCGCCTCTAGGCGAGTTACTTTCTGTTGCTAGTCCCACAGAAATTAGTCACAACTATCGAAGTGTTGCGGCGTAGGCTAACCTTTAGGTTAAGCCACGTAGTGCCGCCGAAGCCAAAGAAGAGCGCACCCAGCCATCACGACCTGACGGCTCCCTTGCGTTATTGGCTACAGCCACTGCACTTAACATTGCTATGCGAGTTAGCCTACGCCGTAACAGACTGCTGCGCAGTCATAGTTATCAAAAAGTAGCCCATCACGAAACTCGACCTGGCAGCTCAAAAGTACGTGAGCGACTGCGGGATTCGGACAGCCGCTCGCTTCACCTTATTTTGACGAGCAACGCAGGAATCAAGCGGAAGCTAGGGTGCATTTCTTTTGGTTACTTATTCTTTGGGCAAGCAAAGAAAAGTAACTCGCCTACAGGCGAAAGGGAACATGCCATTAAACAACCACCACTACGGGTGACCACGCATGCTTAGAATACAACTTTTACTTGCCACAAAGCTAAGCATGAATGTTGCCTGGATTCCGGCCTACGCCGGAATGACGATTTGTTGCTTAGCCAACCGGTTCTGCAAAACACCCATTTCGCAGGCGCAGAACTAGCTCTGCGAAACCCATGCTACACCCTCCGCCGAAATGAAGAAGATGACGCCAGCTCAGACATACCCTTTCTAAAATTTCTAAACTGTACACACAAAACCCAGCAAGAAAAAACCCACGCGATGCGTGGGTTTTTCAATTTAGTGGTGGTGCACCTGCGTCCCAGGTTTCAACCTGAACTTTGTCCCGCAATACGGGCAAGACACCTGCCCCGTTTTCGCCACATCCAGAAACACCCTTGGATGCGATGCCCACAATGCAACTTCTTTGGTTGGGCAGTGCAATGGCAAGTCTTTGCCGTCTACTTCAAACTCTTTGACATCAGACATTCAAACTCTCCAGCAAACAGAAGCGTAGTGTTTTTTATGCAACCAAAGTCAGCCAGTGGGCATACTTGGGATTTTTGCCTTTTACCACGTCAAAATACAGGCTTTGCAGTTTCTCGGTGATCGGACCACGGCTACCTTCACCAATGGCGCGGTTATCCAGCTCACGGATAGGCGTCACTTCTGCCGCCGTACCGGTGAAGAAAGCTTCGTCGGCGCTATAGACTTCATCACGGGTAATGCGCTTTTCAATCACCTCAAGACCCAACTCTTCTTTAGCCAGGTGGATGATGGTATCACGCGTGATGCCTTCCAGGGCTGAGGTCAGGTCTGGCGTATACAGCTTGCCGTTGCGGATGATGAAAATGTTTTCACCGGAACCTTCAGCAACAAAACCGTCTACATCCAGCAACAGGGCTTCCTGATAACCGTCTTGGGCGGCTTCCTGATGTGCCAGGATACTGTTCATATAGTTACCGTTTGCCTTGGCTTTACACATGGTGATATTTACATGGTGGCGTGAGAAAGAGGAAGTTTTCACACGGATACCTTTGGTGATGGCTTCTTCGCCCATGTAAGCACCCCAGCTCCAGGCTGCAACAATCAGGTGTGTGGACAAAGTCTTGGCAGAGATACCCATGGCTTCTGCACCGTAAAATGCCATCGGCCGGAGATAACCAGACTCGAGATTGTTTTCGCGAACGGCCGCTCTTTGCGCTTCAGAAACAGTCTCTTTATCAAACGGCATTTTCATGCCGAGGATATGCGCACTGCGGAACAAGCGGTCGGTATGCTCTTTCAGGCGGAAAATCGCGGTGCCTTTGTCGGTTTTGTAGGCACGCACCCCTTCAAACACGCCCATGCCGTAATGCAGGGTGTGGGTTAACACGTGGGTGGTCGCATCGCGCCAGTTGACCATTTTGCCGTCGTACCAGATAACGCCGTCACGGTCTGCCATCGAACTCGGTATTGCCATTTAAACTCGCCTTTAATCCGTCAGTCATCAAAAACCAATATTGTAAACCAATCTGCGCCCTTTTCGCCTATGTTAGAATCCATTTCAGTGATGATTTAGAAGGATTTTTTGCATGCGTTTGCGTTTAATGTGGGTTTATCTGGCATTCATGGTCATGGCCGGACTACTGGCGAGTTGCCAGCAAGGCAGTTCTGCCAGTTTTATCGGCACCGATTTGACCGGCACCCAGTTTGGCAAGCCGCTGACATTGACTGACCATACCGGTAAATTGCGTAGCATGAGCGACTTTAAAGGCAAGGTAGTGGTGCTGTTTTTTGGTTATACGCATTGCCCGGACGTGTGCCCGACCACCATGAGTGACCTCAAGCAGACCATGAAGCTGCTGGGCGATAAAGCCGACGATGTACAAGTCTTGTTTGTGACGGTAGACCCGGAACGCGATACGCAGGAAGTGCTGGCGCAGTTTGTGCCGGGCTTTGACCCGCGCTTTATTGGCCTGCGGGGTACCGTGGCAGAGGTGGCCGCTAACCTCAGCGAATACAAAGTATATGCAGCCAAGGTGAGTGAGCCTGGCAAATCGAGCTATACCATGGATCATAGCGCAGGCTTATATGTGTTTGATAAAACCGGCGCGCCCCGCATCTATCTGGGCTATGGTGAAAAACCGGCAAATATTGCGCATGATTTGCAGCTACTGCTGTAATCGCAACGCGCAAAGGAATCTTTCCCTGCAACTGCATCAAGAACGATTTTCATTTATGTTTCTATTTAAAATATCATTTAAAATCAAATAGTTATATTAAAAATAAAATTGCATCAATTCATTTTTCCTGTATGATGACTGTATCAAAAATGCCAAACAGGAGCCGGAAATGAAGGGCGATAAAAAAATTATAGATATCTTGAATGACTTGCTGGCGGGCGAGTTATCTGCCACCGATCAATACCTGATTCACGGCGAAATGTATGCGGACATGGGTTTAGGCATTATTTCTGAACGCATCCTGCATGAATCCCTGCATGAACGTGAACACGCCCGTGCGCTAATCCAGCGCATTTTGTTCCTGGAAGGCAAACCCAACCTGGCCAAGCGCGAAGCGCTGAATATCGGCAAAGACGTGAAATCCATGCTGGAATCTGACCTGGCACTGGAATATGCCGTGGTCAAACATCTCAAAAAAGCCATTGAAGCCTGTGAACAGGCACAAGATTTTGTGACCCGCGAAATGTTGCTGGTGCAGCTTGAAGATACCGAAATGGACCACGCCTACTGGCTGGAAAAACAACTTAACCTGGTCAAACTGGTGGGCATCGAAAACTACTGCCAGAGCCAGATGAGCAACAGCCCGGCAGCAGAATAAGGAGCACGCATGAAAGGCGATAAACAAATGATAGTCACCTTGAACAAGGTGCTCAAAAACCAGCTGACTTCGATTAACCAGTACTTTTTGCATGCGCGCATGTTCAAAAAATGGGGCCTGGAAAAACTCAACGGCTATCAGTACAAACAATCTATCCGCGTCATGAAAGAAGCGGATGAAGTGATTGAGCGCATTTTGTTTCTGGACGGTCTGCCAAACTTGCAGAACCTGGGAAAACTGCTGATAGGTGAAGATGTGGTGGAATGCCTGCAAGGCGACCTGAGCTTTGAAAAAGAAGTGCAGCACCCGCAGCTGGTAGAAGCGATTGCCGAGGCTGAAAAACTGCAAGATTACGTTACACGTGACTTGCTGACCGAGCTGCTGGAAGCTTGCGAAGAAGCCATAGACTGGCTGGAAACCCAGCAACGCCTGATTACGGATGTGAGTTTGCCGAATTATTTGCAGTCACAGATCGAATCCGACTAAACCCGAACGGACGTAAACCTTTGAATTAAGCCGCGAAAGCGGCTTTTTTCATGGCTGTCAGGAACCATTTTTGCCTTGACAAACTCTGAATAAATGATAATAATTATCATTAGTAAGATTAATAAGAGGCAATATGTACGTTTGCGTGTGTAATGCAGTAACTGAGCGGCAGATTCACCAGGCAGTGAGAAATGGCGCTAAAACCGTAAAGCATTTGAAAGATCAGTTGGGTGTGGGTGCAGAATGCGGCAAATGTGCCAGCTGCGCCAAAGCCTGCCTGAAAGAAGCGCATGCCGAACAACATCCTGGCCTGGTCAAAAAACTGATACAACTCACCCCTGTGCAATTAGGCGCAGCGTAAGATTATCCGATCTAAAGAAAGGGGCTCTCAGCCCCTTTTTTATTGCCTGAATATCCACTCAGGCAAACTCTGCTCTACAATCGGACGCTCGCTTTAATGAAACGCTCATGAGTCACACTGCACATGTCCGAGAATCCAGCAAAACTGTCCTGGCCCACTTTACTGCTATTACTGTTGCCGCCCTTGTTATGGGCCGGTAACTTTATTGCCGGGCGGGCCATTAGTGCAGCGGTGCCACCAGTGACTTTGTCACTGATACGTTGGAGCATCGCGGCACTGTGTTTGCTGCCATTTGCGCTGAAGCCCTGTTTACGTGACTGGCGAGATTACCTAAGGTATCGCTGGTATATTCTCGGCACCGCTTTGACGGGAGTCGCTGCGTTTAATTTGCTGGTGTACTGGGGCTTACATACCACCACGGCCACCAATGGCATCATCCTCAATTCGTTTATCCCTTTTCTGGTAGCCCTGTTCGGATACCTGTTTTACCGGCAAACCTTGTCGTTCTATCAACTGTTAGGCATGCTTGTCTCGCTGGCGGGCGTGTTGATTGTAGTGGCCCATGGCGAATTACAAAGGTTGCTCAGTCTCGCCTTTGCGCCGGGCGACCTGATTATTTTTCTTGCCATGATTTTCTGGGCACTATATACGCTGTGGCTGAAAGCCATTCCCGCCCACATCAACCGGACCGGACTCATGCTCTGCCAGGTATTGATTGCGCTTGTATTGCTGATTCCACTGGCCGCCTGGGAGAGCCAGACGAGGGTGATTCAACTGCAAGAAACCCACACGTTATGGATATTGGCTTATATCGGCATATTCCCTTCGGTGATTGCGCTGCTGGCTTACTCAAAAGCGGTGACTCTGGTCGGCTCGGTGCGTGCCAGTGTCTTTATTCATGCCATGCCCATTTTTGGCTCCATCCTTTCTACCCTGTTATTGCACGAAGTCTTTCAGGGCTATCAACTGTTAGGCATGGTCACCATATTTACCGGCATCTGGCTGGCCAATCGAAAAATCACTTAAACTTTCATGCTTAATCTGAATCAGGATAGTATTCGCACGACCAACATCATTCAGTGCAACATCACTTTTGCCAGCAAAGGAGACCGCATATGGTTTTAGCGTTTCATCCAGAATTGGACCTGGTTTTACAACGCGAAGTCGACGTGACGCCTGAGGAACTCTGGCATGCCTGGACCACACCCGAACACCTGAAAAAGTGGTTTTGCCCTTTGCCGTGGAAAACGGTGGAGTGTGACATTGACCTGAGGCCAGGCGGCCTGTTTCGCACCGTGATGCAATCGCCTGAAGGACAACAGTTTCCAAATATTGGCTGTTACCTCGAAGTGATCCCCAACCAAACACTGACCTGGACCAATGCCATGGAACCCGGCTTTAGGCCAGCAAAAACGCCTGAGCAATCGCCAGGCCATGAGTGTGCCGCGTTCTTGATGACCGCCAGCCTCGTATTCGAAGCCACTGCCACCGGGACCAACTACACGGCGTATGTGCTGCATGCAGACGCGGCCTCGAAACAGCGGCATGAAGCGATGGGGTTTGAGGCAGGCTGGAGCGCAGTATTAGATCAACTGGTGGCTGAGATTAAACGTGCCCGCTAATGTGTTCAGGCCATGCGGTGCAAAATCGGCGATAAAGCCCTGAGCTCTTTTTCAGCTTGCAGGTGATTGGGAAATAACCGCTCTTGCACCGCATAAAATCTGGCGGAATGGTTCATTTCCTTGAGGTGGGCCATTTCATGGCAGACCACATACTGGATGATATGGGGTGGTGCTTGAATCAATCGCCAGTTCAAGCGGATTTGCTTGCGGCTATTGCAACTGCCCCAGCGCGATTTAGCATTTGAAAGTGCCACCGAAGTGATTTTTTCACCCATTTGCGCAGCCACCAGCTCTACCCTGCGTTTGAAATCCGGTAAGGCTTGTTGCGCATACCATTGCAACACTTTGCGCGCGACGAAAGCGGGCTGGTCAATCTGCGGCGACCTCACCAGCAGCTGATTCCCCTGCAACACCACCGCTTTATTGGTGGCATGATGCTGTAGCGTTAACACAATATCCTGCCCCATAAACAGCAAAGGCTCGCCCTCTTGCCATTGCATGGGGCTGACCTGATTGCTTTCACGCAAGGCCAGTTTTTGCTGGATCCAGCCCGCTTTTTGCAACAGGATGTGTTGTAGCTCAGTGGCAGAAATACGTTTTGGCGCATGCACGACGAGGCCTTGATCCGTAATCTTGAGACCAATGGTTTTACGTACCCGCAGGTCAAGTTGATAGGGAATGGTTTGCCCACCCGGCAGTTGCAGCGCTCGCGTGATCAAAGATGCAACATCTCCGTTTCGATCCACTCTTCCACTTGCTTGTTGACAGCATCTGGCTTGAGGCCAGCGGTCTCAAGCGGCGGACCAATCATCACCTGAATCACGCCAGGGTATTTAAGAATGGAGTTTTTACGCCAGTATCGTCCAGCATTATGGGCCACCGGCACCACCGTGGTTTCAGTATGCGAAGCCAGCCAGGCGCCGCCAATATGATATTTGCCGCGTGCCCCCGGTGCGGTACGTGTCCCTTCTGGAAAAATCACCACCCACAACCCACGCTTGAGCCTGTTCTTACCATGATTGACCAATTTTTTGAGTGCTTCACGGCCACTACTACGGTCAATCGGAATTGATCCAACCGCCCACAAGGCCCAGCCAAAAAATGGAATCATCAACAACTCTCTTTTCAGCACCCACACTTGCGGTGGAAAAATAGTCTGTAGCGCGATCGTCTCCCAGGCTGACTGGTGCTTGGCAAGGATAATGGAGGGATTGGCAGGGATATGTGCGCGGCCAGTCACTTCATAGCGTAAATTGCAGGTGACTTTGAGCCACCACATCACGGCATGGGCCCAACCGCTCACCCAGCGTGAACGCGTCACCGCTGGCAAGGGGATGAGCAAAAGCGCTAATAAGGAAAATGGGATGGTCAGCGCAAACACGCCGACATAAAACACCAGTGCGCGCACGTACAACACGGTTTTCTGCATTATCGGTCACCCGCAATAATGTCTTGCGCTGCCGCTGCGAGGTCAGCGACAACGATTGTGGTTTGAGGCACCTCCGATAAGTTGTAGGTTTCTTCGCCTTTGCCGGTGCGCACCAGGTAGGGTTGGCAGCCCGCTTTGTCAAACGCCTGTAAATCACGCAGGGCATCGCCCACGCCAGGCACTTTGGTCAACTCGATATTGAAACGGCGCCCGATTTCTTCAATCATGCCCGTGTTAGGTTTGCGGCACTGGCAATGGTCATCGGCCGCATGCGGACAATAAAACACGGCATCAATCCGGCCACCAACCTGGGCCAGCGCCTTGTGCATTTTGTCGTGAATGGCATTGAGAGTAGCCATATCAAAATAACCCCGCGCGATGCCGGATTGATTAGTCGCCACAGCAACACGGTAGCCATGCTGATTGAGCAGCGCAATCGCTTCTAGGCTGCCTGGAATCGGAATCCACTCGTTGGGGTTTTTGATAAAGGTGGCGCTATCGAGATTAATCACGCCGTCACGGTCAAGAATGACTAATTTCATGTTTTAAATCCGTCATTCCCGCGCAGGCGGGAATCTAGGCTAGTTGAAAGCATCGCTTGTGCGTATGTTGATAGACAGTCTAAATCAACTTGCTTGTCTGGATTCCCGCCTGCGCGGGAATGACGAAATGAGGGGATCATCTTAACTGGCCAGTTTGGACAAATCCGCCACACGGTTCATGGCCTGGTGCAAGGTTGCCAGTAAGCCCAAACGGTTGGCTTTTAAGGCAGGGTCATCCGCATTGACCATGACTTCGTCAAAGAAGGTATCCACCGGCGCTTTGAGCGCCGCCAAAGCCTGTAGTGACGCGGTGTAATCACCAGCCTCAAACAGCTGATCGGCTTTTGGTTTGGTCTCGGTGATAGCCTGATGCAATGCCTTCTCCGCAGCCTCTTGCAGTAACTCAGACTTCACCTCAGCTTTTACTTCACCTTCCACCTTTTTCAGGATGTTGGAGACGCGTTTGTTTGCTGCGGCCAGCGCAGGCGCTTCGGCCAGGTTGGCGAACGCCTGTACGGCACTCAACCGGCGTGGCACTTCTGCCAACTGGTTAGGTGACAACGACAATACAGCATCGACTTCTTGCGCGCTGGCGCCCTGGTCACGCAAGTTGACTGCCAGGCGGTCAAAGCAGAAGGCCTTGATCGCTTCAGCGACCTCCTGGCCGCCATTGAACACGCTCAGTGTTTGAGCAATCAGCTGGTCGAACGCTAAGGGCAACTCGGTTTCCATCAGCATGCGCAAAATACCCAACGCCTGGCGGCGCAAGGCAAATGGGTCTTTGTCGCCTGTTGGTTTTTCACCTATGCTGAACAGACCAACCAGGGTTTCAAGCTTGTCAGCCAAGGCGACGACCACACCGACCTGGCTGCGTGGCAATTCATCCCCAGCGAACCGTGGGCGGTAATGGTCTTCAATGGCATAAGCCACGTCATCGGCCAAGCCTTCATGCTGGGCATAATAGCGGCCCATAATGCCTTGCAGCTCCGGGAACTCGCCGACCATATCCGTCAGCAAATCGACTTTAGACAAACGAGCGGCTTGCGCCACTTTAGCCACAAACCCATCGCCGCCAATCTGCTGTCCAATAGCAGAAGCAATCGCGACCACGCGTTCATTGCGCTCGCCTTGTGAGCCTAGCTTGTTGTGGTAGACCACTTTGCCCAGGCCAGCCAAACGGCTTTCGAGCGTCTTTTTGCGGTCCTGGTCAAAGAAAAACTTGGCATCTGCCAAACGTGGACGCACCACGCGCTCGTTACCACCAATCACCTTGCTGGCATCCGCCGGATTGATGTTGGAGACAATTAAAAACTTATTCGTGAGTTTGCCGCTCGCGTCTAACAGCGGGAAGTATTTCTGGTTGGCCTTCATGGTCAAAATCAGGCACTCTTGCGGCACCGCCAAAAACTCTTCTTCAAACTGGCCGAGCAATACATTGGGGCGTTCTACCAGCGCAGTCACTTCATCGAGCAGCGCCTCATCTTCAATCGGCTTCAGCCCCTGTTTGTCAGCGGCCGTTTGCAGCTGTTTCACAATCTCGGCACGACGCGCGTCAAACCCTGCAATCACAGCCCCCTCATCAGCCAGTTGCTGTGCGTAAGTGTCTGCGTTGCGGATGGTGACCACCGGATT
>CAKZJM010000402.1 GCA_936943315.1 uncultured Methylophilus sp.
CTTTATTGGTCGGCTTAGTCGCCGTTGGTATTTCTACCGTGATTGGGGTGATTCTGGGGGCGCTGGCTGGTTACTACCGCGGTTGGGTAGATACGCTGATCATGCGCCTGGTCGATATCATGCTGTCTATCCCCAGCTTTTTCCTGATCCTGGCTGTGATTGCTTTTTTAAGCCCATCGATTACCAACGTTATGATTGTCATTGGCCTCACCTCCTGGATGAGTGTCACGCGGCTGGTCCGCGCTGAATTCCTGAGCCTGACACAGCGTGAATTCGTCATGGCCTCTACAGCCTTAGGGGCGCAG
The DNA here is from genome assembly GCA_936943315.1 of uncultured Methylophilus sp. Classification (GTDB taxonomy): domain Bacteria; phylum Pseudomonadota; class Gammaproteobacteria; order Burkholderiales; family Methylophilaceae; genus Methylophilus. Next base: position 306 of record CAKZJM010000402.1, read on the forward strand.
GACTGGCGCGTCATTTTTAAACACTGCTTACCTAACAGCCTGACACCGGTATTAGTCAGTGTGGTGCTTGGTATCGCCAGCGCCGTGTTGCTAGAGTCTGGCCTGAGCTTTCTAGGCTTGGGCGTGCAGCCACCACAAGCCTCCTGGGGCAATATCCTCACGGATGGCAAAGAGTATATCCAGTTTGCGTGGTGGCTTTCACTCTACCCCGGACTTGCCATATTAATTACGGTGTTAGGGTATAATCTGCTCGGCGAAGGTTTGCGTGACGTGTTTGACCCACGTTCTAACACGCGCTAACCGAATTAACTAACAACCACACAGGAACAAGCATGGCATTTCTTGCTGGAAAGAAAGTTCTAATTGCTGGTCTGCTGAGTAATCGTTCCATCGCTTACGGTATTGCAGCGGCAATGAAACGTGAAGGCGCAGAACTGGCCTTCACTTACCAAGTCGACAAACACGAGAACCGTGTACGTGACCTCGCCGCTGACTTCGATTCAAAAATTGTCTTACCCTGTGATGTTGCCGAAGATGCACAAATCGACAACCTGTTTGTTGAGCTGGCGAAAGTCTGGGATGGCCTGGATGGCTTGGTGCACTCCATTGCTTTCGTGCCTAAAGTGGCATTAGATGGTGACTACCTCGACAACATCAGTCGTGAATATTTCCGTATTGCGCACGATATTAGCTCTTACAGTTTTTCTGCCATGGCCAAAGCGGCCTACCCGATGATGCAAGGCCGCAAAGGCAGCCTGCTCACCATCAGTTACCTTGGCGCGGAGCGCACCATGCCAAACTACAATGTTATGGGCGTGGCCAAAGCCAGCCTGGAAGCTAATGTCCGTTACCTGGCGCAAAGCCTGGGCCCACGTGGCATCCGTGTTAACGCAGTTTCAGCAGGGCCGATTAAAACCTTGGCTGCATCAGGCATTGCCGATTTTGACAAAATGATTGGCTTTAATGAAAAACATGCAGCCTTGCGCCGTAATGTCACGATTGATGAAGTGGGTAATGTGGCTGCTTTCCTGGCCAGCGACTTGGCTTCGGGCGTCACAGGTGAAATCACTTATGTAGATGGTGGCATGAACATCACTGCTGCTGGTCAAATCGACTAGGTTACCAATGGCTAACATAGGTTAGCCCAGTAAAAAGCCTCATCAGTGATGAGGCTTTTTTAATGAATATACTCTTTTATTCAGGTGCACTAAAAATAAAATTTTTATCATATATAGGTGCACTATTATTTATTAGTACATTGAATTTATTAATAGATATTAATTTAATAAATTTATATAGAACTGGTTAAATATTGATTATATTTCCAAGTACTTTAAGCGCACACTAAAAGATCCATCCAATGATTGGAAGTCGATCAGTTCAAGTGAAATGGCTAAATCACTGTGGCCAAACAAAAAGGAGGGCAATGCCCTCCTTTTTTATTTCCACCTGAGACTTATTCGTTACCCTTGGATAACAACACCTTGGCGTTATACTGAATATCTTTCTTCGCTTTGAGCGACCCGATATAGGCATGTGACATTTCAGCACCTAACGCTGCCTGATAGGCTTTAAAAGCCCTGTCAGCCACGTCTGGCTGGTCTTTCAGCTTCTGGTTAACCGCAATCACTTTAATCACGGTGTAACCCTTGTTGGCTTCGTTAAAGCCATAATAAGCAGGCAAGGCGTGCGTATTCACTTTAAACACATTGCGCATCACGCCATCGCTCAATCCTTGCGCGTTTCTGCGGTCTATCGTCACGGGTGTAATCCAGTCCGCCTCAACCGCCTTATCTGCTTTAAGGTCCGCCAGCAGTGCTTCACCTTTTTGCTGGGCAAGCTTGCCAGCGGCTTCTGCTTTTAACAATGACTCAATGCCACCTTTCACCTCATCGAAACTACGTGGCGCTTCGGGAGTGTATTCGACCACACGGGCAGCCACCAAATTGTTTGGTGACACTTCAACGGCCTCTGTATTGCGTTTTTCTTTCAAAACTTCGTCAGAAAATACTAGGTTAGCCAAGCGGTCACTCTTGAAGAACTTGGAGATTTCATCTTTGCTCATGGCCGGTGAAGTCTGTACTTGTAAGCCAAACTTCTTGGCCACAGGGTCAAGACTACCGGATTGCTCATACACAGTATTGCCAAAGTCATCTGCCAATTCAGCATATTTGGCTTGTGCCTTCTGGAACAACAACTCAGCCTTGATCTTGAGCTTCATGGAGTCAAAGTCTGAAGACTCACCGGTAATGCCGGTTAATTTGATGATGTGATAACCAAACTCGGACTCTACCAAGTTGCTGATCTCGCCCACTTTCATCGAGAATGCAGCGTCTTCAAAAGGCTTAACCATCGCACCTCGGCCAAAACTGCCTAAATCGCCACCTTTGCTTGCTGAACCAGTGTCCTGGGAGTTTTCAATCGCCAGCTTCTCAAAACTCTTTGGGTTCGCTTTCACTTGTTTAAGAATGGCCTCAGCCTTTTCTTTTGCAGCCGCCTTTTCGGCAGCGCTGGCTGAACTACTATAGCCAATCAAGATATGGCTGGCCTGACGCTGTTCATTGCCTTGCAATTTCGCGGCATTTTCATCGTAATACTGCTTGACTTCTTCATCGGTCACACTCACCTGCCCCATCAATCCAGCGGCAGACAACAAAGCGAATTGCATTTTCACCTTGGCAGGCGCAATGAATTTGGTTTTATGCTGGTTGTAATATGCTTGTACCTGCTCTGGCGTCACGTTAACCTGGTTCATAAAATCAGAAACCTTGATATCGGCAACCGTGACTTCACGTTGCTCAAACTCAGATGCCAGGGATTGCTCGGCTACTTTTTTAGGCATAAAAACCAGGCTGGACAAGCCATCGCGGACTTGTTGTACAGCCAAATCTTTACGGATGCCCTGCTCGCATTTAGCTGGCGTGAATTTGTTTTGGGTCAGCAACTGATTGTAAGTCTCTTCAGAGAACTTACCTTTACTCTGGAATTCTGGCATGCCAAGAATATGCTGGCTTAACTGATCGTCACTGATCCTGAAACGGTAATCCTGGATAGCGCCTTCCACCAAACGGCGTGTAATGATGCCGTCTAATACTGACTGTTTGAATGCCGGACTTTCCAACATTGCCGTATCTACTTTTTGCCCCTGGGATTGCATATAGTTGCGGGCATTCTCCACCGCATTCGAATATTCCTGCAGGGAGATTTTATGACCGTCGATTTTAGCAACGGCGACCTGGCCACCGGCCTGGTTAAGATAAGAATCAATACCAAACAAAGCAAATGGCACAACAATCAGTGCCAGAATGATTTTTGCCATCCATCCTTGAGTATGTTTTCTGAGTGCTTCCAACATTTTATAGTTTCCATTACCTGATTTTTTGCAACAGCAAACTATACCATAAACCCGCTTTTATCGCCTGACTCAGCAGGAGATCAAAGCAATTCTGACGTCAACGTCACCAGATTAATCTGCGGAAAATAGGTGAAACTTCTTCAACACTGGGAGCAATACACACAAAACATAGTGCTGATTCGTTTAGGCTTTCTTCTCAGGGTTTAAACTGAATGTGGCAACACATGGGAGAGTGAGTCAAACATCAAGCACTCGCACAAAGCTATGATTCAGTTTAGGGCCTCCAGCCTGCAATACTGCCCACCCTAAGGCGTTATGGACAAACGCAAAGAAGAGCATCAGATGCATGAGATGCACCCAACAACTTAGAGTGTATTTTTAGAAAGCACTGCGACAAAAGTGAAATGTAGGATGCTAGATCAATCTAACAAAAATCATATTCCAAATTTGGAATATAAATCAAAAAACAATCGTGAGAAACTGAAGAGGGAAAAAGAAAAAGCCCTGATAAATCAGGGCTTTAATCTGGCGGAGCGGACGGGACTCGAACCCGCGACCCCCGGCGTGACAGGCCGGTATTCTAACCAACTGAACTACC
>CAKZJM010000403.1 GCA_936943315.1 uncultured Methylophilus sp.
CCTGGCGCGTCAAGGCCTCAGTCACCGCGGGCAAGCGTGTACGGGCGCGGGTTTTAAGCTGCATAAACTCTGCATTGGTGCGTGGTAACGCATCTTCGGCAATAAACGCCCGGTCAGCAATCGCCTGTAGCATGTCTTCGCGCAACTGGTCAGGATTCATCACCGCCCGCAGCAGCAAGGCATACTGGTTAAAGCCAGGCAAGCCTTTTTCCAGTTGCTTCATCTGCTCTTTGAGCTCAAAACGCATCAGCCGGCACACGCCTTTGCGGTGCGAATCGGCAGCAGCTTCCGGCGTATCAAACAGTTTCACGGCCACACTGTCTGTATTGTCTTCCAAGCCAGGGTAGCCCGTCAGCTGGCGGCCGTCCTTGCTAAAGGTCAAGGTTTGCGGCAAGTCACCGAAATCCCACTGTTTGAGGCCCGACTTTTCTATGCCGGGCGAACCGGTCCTGAAGGTCAGTTGTGCCGCAGAACCCAATTGTTTCTTGAGCAGGTTCCAGTCGCGGCCCATGCCCAGCTCGCGGCCTTTTTCATCCACCACGCTAAAATTCATCAGGTGGTGGGCTTCCAGGCCAGCCAGGTCAAACTCTTCCGGTTTTAATTTAAGCCCGGTTTTGTGCTGAATAAACTCGGCCAGCATCAAAATCATCCCGTCATTCCCGCGCAGGCGGGAATCCAGGCCAGCCTCCACGTGATCACCTTGACTGGATTCCCGCCTGCGCGGGAATGACGACCCAGGTTGTTTTTCCGCCCACTCAAGAAAGCCCGTCACAAACTCCGGGACAGGTACGCACACGCGGCGCAAGGTTTTGGGCAAGGCTTTGATCAACGCTGTAATCTTGTCGCGCACCATGCCTGGCACCAGCCATTCGGTCACAGTGGCATCCAGCTGATTCAGCAAGGCCAAGGGAATCGTCGCTGTCACGCCATCCAGCACATGGCCGGGCTCGAACCGGTATTTAAGCGGCACCGTTTCGCCATCTATCACCATCTGCTCGGGAAACTGCACCTCGGTAATGGCACTGGCGCCATGCCGCATCAATGACTCGCGCGTCAGGTGCAGCACCTTGGGATTGGTTTTTTCGGCATCCTGGCGCCACTTTTCAAACGCGGCGCCATTATAAATACGATACGACTCCTGCTGACCAGGCGCCGCAATCTGCGGTACCACTTTGTCGTAAAAGGCGAACAACTGATACTCGTCGACCAGCACATCCTGGCGGCGAGCCTTGTGTTCCAGCGCTTCGACCTCGGCAATCAGGCGGCGGTTGGCCTCAAAAAACGGCGCCCGCGTGTCAAACTCCATATTGGCCAGTGCTTCACGGATAAAAATCTCCCGCGCTTCAGTCGGATTGATCGGCCCGTAATGCACACGGCGTTTGGGCACGATGGTCAGGCCATACAGGCTGACACGCTCCCATGCCACCACTTGGGCCGTTTTTCTATCCCAGCGCGGATCGGTGTAGTCACTATTGGTGAGGTCACGGCTGCCGCCTTCATTGGCAATCGGCTCTATCCAGTCCGGGTCTATCTTGGCCACCACACGGGCATACAGCTTGGTTGTATCCACCAGCTCGGCCGCCATTACCCACTTGGGACGGTTTTTCTTGAGCGCAGACCCCGGCGCAATGGTAAAGCGGATGCCGCGAGCCCCGGCATAGGTCTCACTCTCGCCATCCTTGAAGCCGATGTTACCCAACAAGCCAGACAACAAGGCACGGTGCACCTGCTCGTAGCTGGCTTCCTTGTCATTGCGCTTAAAGTCCATTTCCTCGACCATCTCCAGCAGTTGCTGATGCAACTCACGCCACTCTTTCAGGCGCAGGAAAGATAGGAAATTCTGGTGGCACTGGTTGAGTAAATCCTTGTTGGACTTTTTGCCTTTGAGTGCCTGCTCATACCACTCCCACAGCTTGAGATAACTCATAAAGTCAGAGTCATCCGCCTTGAACTTGGCATGCGCGCTGTCTGCCGCCTCACGCTTGTCCATCGGCCGCTCACGCGGGTCCTGGATGCTGAGCACGCTGGCAATGATCAATATCTCACGTAAACAGCCTTCCTTTTTCGCCGCAATAATCATGCGTGCCACGCGTGGGTCC
>CAKZJM010000404.1 GCA_936943315.1 uncultured Methylophilus sp.
AGAGGTGAATGATGATCCCACTCTCGATAATGAGGCTGAGTTGACACCTAAGTCGCTGGATTTGCCGTCGCTGAATCTGGATGATGACTTGGGTCCGGCTGAAACAAATGTGAATAAACCATTGCAAGGCGGAAGTGGTGAGCAAACGTTATCCAGTGATGATGCCGTATTTGAGTCTTTGCCAGAATTATCATTGGAGCTAGGTGGCCCTAACGAGACTGCGAATACAGAGGAGGATGACGCTCTCGATATTGAGGAAATCAGCCTCGAAGCACCAGTAGACGCGTTGAATGCGGTAGACGCATCATCGGATGTCGCTGATGAACTGGCATTCCCAGAGATTTCCCTGGATGTCGCGGATACGCCAGCCACCAGTGCTGAAACCCCTGCTGATGAGTCAGAAGAGGTGAATACCAAACTGGACCTGATTCAGGCCTATATTGATATGGAAGACAAAATTGGCGCCAAGGAGTTGATTGAAGAGGTGCTGACCGAAGGTGGTGAGCGCCAGCGACAGCGAGCCAACGAGTTACTCGCCAAAATCGCATAACACAAGGCCGGATTTCCGGCCTTGTTCATTTGGGTGGTCCGATTAGGATTTATCACAGACAGCCCTTATACTAGGCGCCATGAAAATTGCGATTGGCATTGAATATCACGGCGCCTATTTTCAAGGCTGGCAAAGCCAGCCGAATGCCGCAGGTGTACAGGACGCCCTGGAACGGGCGATAGAACAGGTGGGTGGCGAGTCCGTGCGCTTGCACGCAGCAGGGCGCACAGACACTGGTGTGCATGCATTGATGCAAGTGGCACATTTTGAAACGAGCGTTGTCAGACCCTTAAGTGCCTGGGTGCGTGGGACAAATGCGCATTTACCCGTGTGGGTGCGCGTATTATGGGCGGTAGAGGTGGCAGATGAATTTCATGCCAGATTTAGTGCCCAAGCCCGCAGTTACCAGTATGTGCTGTATAACCACGCTGTCGCGCCTGCCAGCCAGCATGGACGGGTAGGTTGGTATCACAGGCCATTAGAGATTGCCGTCATGCAACGGGCGGTGGGCATCTTGCTGGGTGAGCATGACTTTAGTGCCTTTCGTGCCAGTGAGTGCCAGGCAAGTAGTCCGCTCAGAACCATGCACCGGGCCGACATTGCCCAACATGGCCGCTATCTTGTGTTTAGTTTCCAGGCGAATGCTTTTTTACAGCACCAGATACGCAACATGGTAGGGGCGTTGGTGTATGTAGGCCAGGGCAAACTCAGTGTTGAGTCGTTTGCTGAGTTGCTGGCGCAAAAAGATAGGCGGCTTTCACCGCCAACTTTCATGCCCGACGGTTTGTATTTCACGGGCGTTAAATATGATGCTGCCTGGCAGTTGCCGCTTTGCGAGGCCAGTTGGGATTAACAATATCGAATGAAAAGTCATATGTCACGAACCAGAGTCAAAATTTGCGGTATTACAAGGCTAGAAGATGCGATGGTGGCGATTCATGCCGGGGCGGACGCCCTGGGATTTGTGTTTTATGCGCCTAGCCCACGTGCGGTCAGCGTTGCGCAAGTGCAAGCCATCGTGTCAGCATTGCCGCCATTCGTCAGCAAAGTCGGGCTGTTTGTGAATGCGAGTGCTGATGAGGTCCTACAAGTGATTGCGGCAACCGGTCTTGATTGCCTGCAATTTCACGGTGACGAAGCCGAGGACTATTGTGCGCAATTTAATCTGCCATATTACAAGGCAATCCGCGTCAAACCGGGACTAAATTTGATACAATGCGAGCTTGATTTTGCATCGGCGGTCGCCTTGTTGCTTGACACCTATTCGGAAAAAGCCGTAGGCGGCACTGGGGAGGCCTTCGATTGGTCTTTGATCCCTGCCAACATGCAAAAGCCGTTGATATTGGCCGGTGGCTTGAATCCTGACAATGTGGAAAAAGCAGTGTCTAGTGTGCAGCCTTATGCTCTGGATGTCAGTGGCGGCGTTGAAGTGGAAAAGGGGATCAAGTCCTCAATAAAAATAGCTGCATTCATGCAGCAGGTAGTGCAGTGTGATGCTGCACGTAATGGGCGGGTAGTGTAATAAACGAGAGACGGAGTAACGCATGAAAGTCTATGACATGCCAGATGAGCGCGGTCATTTTGGCCCTTTTGGTGGCGTTTTTGTTGCAGAGACCTTGGTGGAAGCCTTGGAAGAGCTGCGCTTGATGTATGAAAAATACCGCCATGATCCTGAATTCCTTGCCGAATTTGCTTATGACCTCAAGCATTTTGTAGGCCGCCCCAGCCCCATCTACCACGCCAAGCGTTTGTCAGAAAAAGTAGGTGGTGCGCAAATCTATCTCAAGCGAGAAGATTTAAACCACACTGGCGCACATAAAATAAACAATACCATCGGCCAGGCTTTACTGGCCAAGCGCATGGGCAAGCCGCGCGTGATTGCGGAAACCGGTGCTGGCCAGCATGGTGTGGCCACGGCCACGATTGCAGCGCGCTTAGGCTTGGAATGTGTGGTGTACATGGGTGCAGAAGACGTCAAGCGCCAGGCGCCTAACGTATTTCGCATGAAATTGCTGGGCGCGACAGTCGTGCCCGTTGAAAGCGGTTCCAAAACCCTCAAAGACGCATTGAATGAAGCCATGCGTGACTGGGTTACCAACATCTCGAATACTTTCTATATTATCGGCACCGTCGCAGGCCCGCATCCTTACCCGATGATGGTCCGTGATTTTCAGGCGGTGATTGGTATCGAAGCCAAAGAGCAAATGCAGGAAATGATAGGCCGTCAACCTGACGCTGTCGTCGCTTGTGTCGGTGGTGGTTCAAATGCCATGGGTATTTTCTACCCTTACATCGATGTGGAGGGCGTACGTCTGATTGGTGTAGAGGCGGGCGGACATGGCCTGCATACAGGTCAACATGCCGCGCCACTGACTGCGAATAGCCCAATTGGGGTGCTGCATGGCAACCGTACTTACCTGATGCAGGACGAAGATGGCAACATCATTGAAACGCACTCTATCTCTGCCGGTCTGGATTATCCAGGCGTAGGTCCTGAGCATGCCTGGTTAAAAGATATCAAGCGTGCAGAATATGTGGCCATTACGGATGATGAAGCGATGGCCGCATTCCACAACCTGTGCCGTACCGAAGGCATTATTCCTGCGATGGAAACCAGTCATGCGCTAGCACATGCCGAAAAGCTTGCAAAAACCATGTCACCAGACCAGGTCATTTTAGTTAACTTGTCTGGCCGTGGGGATAAAGACATCAATACTGTGGCGCGTCTAGCCAACATTACCCTGTGATGCTGGCTTACCTGATCGGCACTTTTGCCGGTCAGGTAACAAACACATCATTTTCGAATTCATTAAAAAAACATTCTTATGTCACGCATTCAATCTGTATTTGCCGAACTCAAGGCGCAAGGTAAAAAGGCACTGATTCCCTACATTACTGCAGGCGATCCAAATCCCGATCAAACTGTGCCCTTGATGCATGCCTTGGTGGCGTCTGGTGCTGACATGATTGAACTGGGTGTACCATTCTCAGACCCGATGGCGGATGGTCCCGTGATTCAACGTGCCAGTGAACGTGCATTGGTGCACAAGATGGGCCTGCGCAAGGTGTTGGAGATGGTCAAGACCTTTCGAGCAACCAATCAAACGACCCCGATTATCTTGATGGGCTATGCTAACCCGATTGAGGCAATGGGCTCTGAGCAATTCGTGACATTAGCGCAGGCGTCTGGCGTAGATGGTGTGCTTACCGTGGATTACCGGCCTGAAGAGTGCGAAACATTTAACGGGCAATTGGCGAAAGCAGAGATTGATAGTATTTTTCTGCTCTCGCCCACCACTGAACCCTCACGCACTGAACTGATTGTGAAGCAGGCCACCGGCTTTCTGTATTATGTTTCGCTGAAAGGCGTGACTGGCGCGGCTAACCTCGATATTGTTGAAGTTAAAAAACGCGTGGCTGAAATCCGCAATCAAACCAGTTTGCCTATCGGTGTCGGCTTTGGCGTGAAAGATGCTGCAACCGCACGCGATGTGGCAACTATTGCTGATGCGGTGGTCGTAGGGAGCCGCATGGTCCTGGCCGTAGAAAGTTCAGATGCAAATAACCTGATCAGCAATGTGCAGGCTTTAATGACAGAGTTGCGTACTGCGATTGATTCGGTAAACGCCTAAGGCGATCGACATCGCACGATTCAAGCAGGAGAAATTATGAGTTGGTTAGATAAAATTCCACAAAAGATCAAACGGGCAGTGGGTTCTGTGCAAAAGCGCAATGTGCCTGAAGGTCTGTGGCGTAAATGCGATGCTTGCCAGACAGTGCTTTACCGTACGGATCTGGATGCGAACCTGGAAGTCTGCCCACAGTGTGGACATCACCACCGTTTAGGTGCGCGTGACCGCCTGAATGTCTTGCTGGATGCAGAAGGCCGCATCGAGGTGGGGGCGGATGTCACACCAGTGGATGCGCTAAAATTTAAAGATAGCAAAACCTACGCAGAGCGTATGAAAGCTGCGCAGCGCGATGTTAAAGAAAAGGATGCGCTGATCGTCATGCGCGGGACAGTGCAGGCTGTGCCAGTGGTGGTTGCCGCTTTCGAATTCAAGTTTATGGGTGGCTCAATGGGCTCTGTGGTGGGCGAGCGTTTTGTGCGCGGCGTCCAGGCAGCGATTGATAATAAATGCGCCTTCATCTGTATTTCTGCCAGCGGGGGTGCCCGCATGCAAGAAGGCTTGCTTTCACTCATGCAAATGGCTAAAACCAGTGCTGCCTTGACCAAGTTGTCTGAAGCCGGTTTGCCTTATGTCTCAGTATTAACCGACCCTACCATGGGCGGTGTCTCAGCCAGTTTTGCCATGTTGGGTGATGTGATTGTGGCTGAGCCGAATGCACTGATCGGTTTTGCCGGTCCCCGCGTGATTGAGCAAACGGTGCGTGAAACCTTACCTGAAGGCTTTCAGCGAGCCGAATTCCTGCTGACGCACGGTGCGATTGATATGATCATAGACCGCCGTGAAATGCGTGCCAAACTCAGCCAGTTGCTTTCCAGCCTTTTAAACCTGACTAAAGCTGCCTGATGCCACCAGTGATATCCGGGCTGCCAGACACTGTTGAGGGTTGGCTCGGTTACATCGAATCGCTACATCCCAAATCCATCGAAATGGGTTTGGGCCGAGTGCAAACCGTCGCCACCCGCCTGCAATTAAAATTCCCTTTTACCGTCGTCACGGTAGGTGGCACCAACGGTAAAGGCTCTACCTGCGCCATGCTTGAGCGCATCTACAGCTTGGCTGGTTATCGTGTCGGCTGTTACACCTCGCCACATCTGGTGCATTATCAGGAACGTGTGCGCTTTAACGGCGAAGTCATTGCCGATAGCACACTTTGCGCAGCCTTTGCTGCTGTGGAGCAAGCCCGTGGTGATATCACGCTGACTTACTTTGAAATGGGGACGCTGGCGGCGTTGTGGGCGTTTGAACAACAGCCACTTGATGTGGTGGTGCTTGAAGTAGGGTTGGGTGGACGCCTCGATGCCGTGAATATTGTCGATGCCGACTGTGCCATCGTGACCAATGTTGACCTGGATCATATGGAGTTTCTAGGCGATACACGGGAACTGATCGGCCATGAAAAAGCGGGCATTTATCGCCAGCAGCAGATCGCCATCTGTGGTGATGCAAATCCGCCTGCTTCATTGCTAGCCTATGCCGATACCCTAGGGGTGAAATTAAACCGCTTTGGCGTCGATTACCAGATTGAAGTGAGCGATACGCAGGAGGCTCATTACCGAGATGCGCAAGGCCAGCTGGATATTGCCAGCTTGAGTCTGTTTGGGCATTACCAATGGAATAACGCTGCCAATGTGATTTTTGCCGTGCGTGCCTTACAAGCCACATTGCCGGTGAAAGAAACGCAGTTATTGCAAGCGCTGACCGGGACAGAGGTGACGGGTAGATTCCAGTACTGGCATAGAGCGCCAGATGTGATTCTGGATGTTGCGCATAATCCGCACGCCGCCCGTGCGTTGCGCGATAACCTGCAACGGCTTGGCGCCGACGGTAGCCGCGTGATCGCCGTGTTTTCCATGTTGTCTGATAAAGACATCGCCAGTGTTGTGGATATTTTGCATGAGGCGATTGATGAGTGGCATGTCGCGCCTATTCAGCATCCACGCGCTGCCAGCATTGATTATTTAAAAGATTGCCTGAGCCGCCACGTTTCGCCGGAGCATGTTTACCTGCATGCCGATTTGGCTACTGCCTTGCAGTCGGGTTATAAAAAGGCAGCAAAAAATGATAAAATTATTGTGTTCGGTTCATTTTTTACGGTGGCCGCGATACTGGAATTAACGCCTGATCAGTGGGCCTTGTAAGGCTATTGTTTGCGCATTGACCTGAGTGAGAACTTCAAGACATTATGGCGAGAGATGCTTTGACAGACAATGAACTGTTGCTCAAGAAAACGGCCCGCAGGCGCTTAGTTGGCGCCATTACCCTGGTGGTTTTGATGTTGATTGTCTTGCCTTTTGTGCTTAAAGACAGAGTGGTCGACTCCAGTCATGACAATGTTGAAATTACGGTGGTCAATCGCCAGGCAAACCGCGAACCTATCCTTGAACTGCCAGATGATGAAGTGGTGATTGATAACGAGATTGCGCCTGCTGCGAATACGCCCTCGCCAGTGGCCCCTTCAACCACAGAAAAGGCTGAGGCACGTGTTGAAGACTCAGCCGCAGCTACACACACCGTCGCAGCAGAACCTCAAAAATCCGCTAAGATCGAAGCCCCCAAGGCAACGAATCCTGCAGAAGCACCGGCTGCTAAACCTGCAATCGTTGAACCCAAAGTTGAACCCAAAGTTGAACCCAAAGTTGAACCCAAAGTTGAAC
>CAKZJM010000405.1 GCA_936943315.1 uncultured Methylophilus sp.
GGCCGCGGTCATCAGTGCCATGCAAGGCGCACACCTGTTACGTGTGCATGACGTCAAAGCCACCGTAGAAGCGTTGAAAGTGGTAGCCGCGTTGAAATAAGCTAAACAAGCATAAGCCATAACAATAAGAGATTGAGAAGGATAGAGCGATGAGTAAGCAGTATTTTGGTACAGACGGTATTCGCGGGCGTGTCGGTGAGTCCGTCATTACCCCCGAGTTTGTCATGAAGCTGGGCTATGCCGCCGGGCGCGTTTTAGCCAGCCACGAACAATTACCCGCAGCTAAACGCCCCACAGTACTCATCGGTAAAGATACCCGTATTTCCGGCTATATGCTCGAAGCTTCCCTGGAGGCGGGCCTGTCTGCCGCAGGCGTGGATGTGTTGTTAACGGGACCGATGCCCACCCCGGCAGTGGCTTATCTGACACGTGCCCTGCGCGCGCAGGCCGGGATTGTGATTTCCGCGTCGCACAACCCTTATTATGACAATGGCATCAAGTTCTTCTCTGCCCAGGGCACCAAGCTGCCGGATGAGATTGAATATGCGATTGAGGCCGAGCTGGCCAAACCCATGCAGGTTATGGAGTCCGCGCAGTTGGGCAAAGCTAGGCGCGTAGACGATGCTGCGGGCCGTTATGTTGAGTTCTGTAAGAGTACGTTCCCTAATCATTTGGATTTGCGTGGCCTGAAGATTGTGCTCGATTGTGCCCATGGTGCGACCTACCATGTCGCCCCACCGGTGTTTCACGAACTCGGTGCAGACGTGATCGCCATAGGTAATCATCCTGATGGTCTGAATATTAACGAGAATGTAGGCTCCACCCATCCGCAAGCCTTACAAAAAGCGGTGGTTGAGCACAAGGCTGATCTTGGGATCGCATTTGACGGCGATGGCGACCGCGTCATGATGGTCGATGGTGCAGGCAATCTGCTTGATGGCGACCAGTTGTTGTACATCATCGCCATGGGCTTATATGCCAAAGGTAAACTCAAAGGCGGTGTCGCAGGCACCTTGATGACTAACCTGGCATTAGAGCACGCCTTGCAAAAACACCAAATCCCATTCAGCCGCGCCAAAGTCGGTGACCGGTATGTGCTTGAATTGTTGCAGGACAAGAACTGGAAATTAGGCGGCGAAAATTCCGGGCATATCCTGACACTGGATAAACACAGCAGCGGCGACGCCATTATTGCCGCCTTACAGGTATTGCATTCGCTACGTGAGAGTGGCAAAACCCTGCAACAGCTGGGCGCAGACCTCACGCTGTATCCTCAAGTGCTGATTAATGTGACGACCAAGCAAAAGCTGGATCTTAACCAGGACGCCGTGCAATCTGCGGTGACTGAGGCCGAAAAAGCCCTGCAAGGCGAGGGACGTGTATTGTTGCGGGCATCGGGCACCGAACCCAAAATCCGGGTCATGGTCGAAGGGTTGAACCCTACCTTGGTGCAATCACAGGCAGAGCAACTGGCAGAGGTCATACGCCGCTTGGCCGCCTGATTTTCAGGAGAAGTGCATGGATACCTTTAGTCACGCCTTGTGGGGCTATGGCCTGTTTGGCTTCCGCAAATATCCCAAATTTGCCGCGCTGATGGGCGCCATGCCAGACCTCATCTCTTTTGGGGCTTTGTTTTTCATGCGGGTGATAGAAGGCACCTACCAATGGGGTAAGCCGCCCTTGACCACCTTGCCGTCCTGGATTTATCCGGCTTATACCGTTGGCCATAGTTTTGTCATCGCGTTTGCTGTGATTGGCCTTGTCGCGCTCTGCCGCAAGGAGATTGCATTTGCCATGCTGGCCTGGCCTTTTCATATTACGCTGGATTTTCCGTTTCACAGCGTGCAGTATTTTCCCACGCCCATGTTCTGGCCCATTTCTGATTTTAAAATTGATGGCATTCCATGGTCCACCTGGTATATCTGGCTGCCCAATGTGGCTGGCATTATTATCCTGCTCGCTTACCGTTACCGGCAAAAGCGTAAGATGTCTCCACTGAAATAAAAAAAACGGGCTTCAAGCCCGTTTTTGATTAAGCTGCAAAGGACCCTTGGTAGACGGTCAGGTGTGGGAATGGAATTTCAATCTGCTGGGCATCGAATGCATTTTTAATACGTTTGAGGTATTCGCGTTTGATGGTCCACTGTTCCAGCGGTCTCACCTTCATACGGCACCGGATAATCACGGCAGACTCGGCGAGGTTGTCGACCCCGGCAATTTCCAGTTTATCCAGCACCTTGTTTTGCAGTGAATCATCTTGCACAATCGCAGCGCCAACCTCATGCATGATTTGCATCACCTTGGCGATATTTTCATCATAAGCTACGCGGATATCCATGACGGCATAGGCAAAGTCACGAGAGCGGTTGGTGACTGTGGTAATTTGCCCGTTGGGCACGTAATGTACATTGCCTTCGTAATCCCTCATCTTGATGTAGCGTAAGGTAATCTCCTCCACCAGTCCGGCTTTGCCCGCAATTTCCACCACATCATCCTTGCGAATCTGGTTTTCCAGCAACAGGAAAAACCCATTGAAGTAGTCCTTCACCAGGCTTTGCGCACCAAACCCAACCGCCAAACCCACCACGCCGGCAGCAGCTAGCACAGGGGCAATCGAGATGCCCAGTTCATGCAGGATTTCCACCACGGCAATGGCCATAATCACGGTGGTGACAATGTAGCGTAACACCATACTCAGGGTATTCAGGCGTTTGGTTTCTTCGAGGTTATCCAGCTGCCGCGCATTCAATTGATCCCTGAGTTTGACAATGAGCTTTTTGCTCAGGCGATTAAGAAAATAAGCGACACCGATATTAAAAAAATGCGTAACAGGGTTTTGATCAGTGCCAGCATTTCTGATGGATTTTCGATGCCCAAATAAGTAAACCAAGACATTGTGTTTTATGTTCCTTTCAAAAAAGGGTTAAGTGGATAGCCAATAGGCCGTGAGTTTTGGGATAGTGAGGAGGTCTGATTCCGGGGTGATTTGCTGGCCACTATAGAGCTCAGTGAGTGCCGAGCCTTTAAACAGGCCTTTTTGCCGGAAAGAGTGTAAAGGAACCGATTGCGGTGAAGTGTCAAAGTTAGCCACAACGACCACTTTGGAATGCATGCCGGTTTGGACAAAACGGTGAAAAGCAAACAAATGCGGGTTTTCAAGGCTAATCAGCTCACGGTTGTTGAGGTCAGCAAAGGCTGAGATTTCCTTGCGGATAGCGATCAATTGCTTGATCTGGCTAAACAGGCGTTGCTGCACGGTACCAGGTTGATTCCTGAGCGCCAGCACGTCCCAGTCGAGCGTGGGTCTATGCACCCAGCGGTTATCATGCATTTTGTTTTCATCTTGCAGATAACTGTCATTGTTTAGGGTGCCGACAGAATCCCCGTAGTAGATCAGCGGAATGCCGCCAAACGACATGATCAAGTTATGCAGCAGGACAATGGTCATGATGGCATTTTCAATTGCGGGCTCATCCTGATTCTCCAGGGCGGTTTCCAGGCCAGCAAGTGAGGCAAGCGCGCCAGAAATCCTGGCATCGCCAGTTTTTTTGTTCACACCAAATGCAAAGCCACGGGCATTTGACTCAGCGTAATGGCCGGTGTAGTAATCGACCAGGAAACGCCGGTGCGAGACAGGGTCGAACCCGGCTTCGATAATGGCTTTGTCACTAAAGCCCAAGCCAATGTCATCATGGCAGCGCACGTAATTAAGCCAGGTGGCGCGGTCCAGCTTTTCCGGTAAATCTTCCACGCCTTTGGTGAGCAATACCGTTTGTTTGGTCGCTACGGCATCCCACAGCAAGGCCATAAAAGTCGCGTTATAGGCAATCTCGCACTCTTTGGCATTGATGGCATCTTCGCCAAAGTATTTAATGATCTCTATGGGAGCGACAATCGCTTCTGCAATAAAAATCACGCCCGGGGCGGTCACCTGGCAACAGTCTTTGAGCAGTTGCAAAATCAGGTGGGCCTCGCGCTCATTCTGGCACGTGCTGCCGATTTTCTTCCACAAGAAAGCGACGGCATCCAGCCGCAGGATATCCACGCCTTTATTGGCCCAAAACAGGATGATATCCACCATTTCAATCAGCACCGCCGGGTTACTGTAATTCAAGTCCCATTGGTAGTGGTTAAACACTGTCATCACCCATTTGCCGGTTTCAGGGTTGAGTGTGAAACTGCCTGGCGCATTTTCAGGAAACACTTCCGGCATGGCCGCCTCAAACATGTCGGGCATGGTGCGGTCAGGATACATAAAATAATAATCCTGATATTGCTGTACCCCTTGCTTGGCCTGCATGGCCCAAGCATGTTCATCCGAGGTGTGGTTTACCACCACATCCAGCGTTAACAGCATGTCACATTGCTGCATGGCTGCGATCAGCTGCTCCAGGTCTTGCATGGTGCCATTGCGTGCATCAATTTTTCTAAAATCACGCACGGCATAGCCACCATCGTTCTGTTCTGCCGGGCAATCGCAAATCGGGAGTATATGCAGTAAATTCACCCCGAGGTCTTGCACGTAAGGCAATTTCTCGCGCATATTGGCGAGATCGCCAGCAAAGCCCTGGCAATAGAGCGCCATGCCTACCCATTTTTGCTGCATAAACCAGTCGTGGTTTTTTTCACGCTCCAGGTCTTTGGCGCGTAAGTGCTGCGCACGTTGTGCATATTGCTGCGCCAGCACGCTAACCAGTTTGCCTAGTTGCTCTTTAAAGTCTGGACGCTGACCATACAAGTGCTGGAACAAGGAGTGAATGGCATAGAAGTTGGCGCCCAACCGGGTATAAAAATGCTGCCAGTCTTCACCTTGCGGCTGCTTGTATTGAGTCAGGATATCATTCAATAAAGAATGCGAGATTTGCTCATACATGAGTCACTCCCCTAAACGACAGTTTCATTCATACGTTGAGATGCCCGCGAGGCCTCCTTGCCTGGGCTCACCCCAAATTTGTAATGCTGCATCCCTTCCAGAATGCCATTGGCATGGGTCGCCTCAGCAAAATAAATGCGTGGCATCCCTTTGAGGGGGGAGAGGTCTTCACTATAGTTGCCGACCACCACGGCCATGGTGTCGCCAATCAGCATCTCGGTGTCATTGCCAGAATCGCCAGAAACCAGGAAGCTGGCCAATGGCAGCCCCCATTTGTAGGACAGATAACGGATCGCATGCCCTTTAGAAGCCCGTATCGGCAAGAGATCAAGAAACTCGCTATGTGAATAAATCACTTGTGCATGCAAGCCTTGTTCACGTAAATGCTGGCGGACTTTTTCGACCGGCGGCATCTGGTTTGGGTTGACCACGTAAGATATCTTGAATTCACGCTGGTTTTCATCGGCTTGTAAACGTATGCCTGGGATGTCTTTCATCGCTTTAAGGACATCCTCCCTACGCCATAAATGGCGAATATGGTTGGCCCAGCCAATATCCGGAATCCTGCCTATCCCGTAATGTATTTCAGAGCCGACCGATGTAATCAATACATCGGGGATAGGAATCCGGTTTTTGCGCAGGATGTCGATCGCACTCTCCAGCGGGCGACCCGTGGCAATCCCAAAGATGGTATAGCCGACATTGTCGATCAGCCATTTCACCAATGCCTCTTGCCCGTCACGGCGGCCGAGCAGGGTATTGTCAATGTCGGTGATAAACGCATGCTGGGCAAGCGGAATAGGGGATTTGCCACTATGCAAGGCAATGTGTTGTTTACGCAGGTTTTTACGTTGCCTGCGCAATAATGAGCGTATTTCTTTCACGTATTTGTTGACGTGACCCGCCCAGGTGTAATGGCGTTTGACGTTGATCACGCCACTTTTTGACCATTTGCGCCAGCGAGCTTTTTCGGTCAATGCCGACAGCAACGCCTCACCAATCGCCTCACTATTGAGGGTATCGACCAGCAAGCCGTGATGGCAGTTGGCTAAAATATCCCGCGGGCCGCCATCA
>CAKZJM010000406.1 GCA_936943315.1 uncultured Methylophilus sp.
TAACCGGTGAGGTCGCCAATCACACCACCTCCCAGGGCTATCAGTGTGGTATTGCGTTCGCAACGGTTTTGCAGCAAATGATCATAAATGGTTTGCAGGGTTTCGTTGTTTTTATAGGCCTCACCATCCGGCAGGATAATTTCAATCACGCTGACGCCCGCGTCACGCAGTGGCTGGGCAATCGTTTGCATATACAAAGGTGCAACGGTGGTATTGCTGACGATGGCGACTTGCTTGCGTTTCAAATGCGGCAGAATCAGCTCGGCCTGGCCCAATAAGCCGTTGCCGATATGAATAGGGTAGCTACGGTCAGCCAGGCTGACGGTTAAGGTTTGCATGATGACTCCAACGCATTCAAGGCGTTTTCTATTTTCTGGATGATAATCGCCACCGGCTGATGGCCGGTATCCACGATCAGGTTTGCCGTTTCGGTATAGAGTGGATTACGCGCATGGAACAATTGTTCCAGTTTGGCTTTGACATCGACATTCTGTAGCAAAGGCCGGTTTTTATCGTTGCGGGTGCGCAAATAGAGTTCATTCACATTGGCACGCAGATAGATCACATAGCCATATTTCTTGAGGATCGCCCGGTTTTCGGGGGCCATAATGGCGCCCCCGCCAGTGGCCAGCACAATATTTTCCTGCTGGGCCAGCTCTTCTAGCGTAGACGTTTCGCGCTTGCGAAAGCCTTCTTCACCTTCCAGCTCAAAAATCGTCGGGATTTTAACGCCGGTGCGCTGCTCAATGACGTGATCGGTGTCGTAAAAGGTTTTGCCCAGATTTTTGGCAATCAGTTTGCCCACTGTGGTCTTACCCGCTCCCATCAAGCCAATTAAAAAAATGTTGTTTGGTATTTGCGCACCCATAAAAAAGCCCAACCGTTTCAGTTGGGCATTTTAAGGCAAAGCCTGTCGGCTGTCAGTAACAGTAGGATGAATGGATGGCTATTAGTTCAAGGCAAGCGTGTCATCCATCACTTTGGGGGTAATGAAAATCAGCAATTCGGTTTTGTCTTCTTGCCTTGTATTACGTTTAAAGGCATAACCAACCACAGGCAGGTCACCGAAGAACGGCACTTTGTCTGTGCTTTTCTGTGAAACCTGCTCATAAATACCGCCAAGCACCACGGTCTCACCGTTACCCACCAACACTTGTGTTTGTACGTTTTGCGTATTGATGGCTACGCCGCCAGGCAGGGTTTCACCACGGCTGTCTTTACGCACATCCAAGTCCATGATAATTCTTTGGTCCGGGGTGATTTGCGGTGTGACCTCTAGGCTTAATTCAGCCTTTTTAAAACTCACCGCCGTAGCACCGCTGCTGGTCGCGCTTTGGTAAGGAATTTCAACCCCTTGTGCGATCCTGGCTTTTTGCTGGTTGGCGGTCGTCACACGCGGACTAGAAATCACTTTACCGCGGGAGTCGGCTTCTAGGGCAGAAAGCTCCAGGTTTAACAACAGGTTAGCTGAGAGTTTTAGCAAGCTAAGGGCAATACCGCCATAAGCATTCGTCACCGGCAGGTTGGACATCAAGTCAGGCTGACCGTTAGAGCTCACAGTGTAGTTATTCAGTGTTGCACTTTGGATGGTGCCGCCCTGAGTACCCAGAGTATACGTTCCGGTGCCGCCCGCTGTGGTGGGCGCCGTGAATGCCGTCGCTTTATTACCCAAGGTACCACCAATTGATAAATTGGTATTGCTGCCAGGCGTACCGGTTTGCGAGATACCAAACCGGGCACCCAGTGATTTAGAGAAAGTGTTGGATGCAATCACCATGCGTGATTCAATCATCACCTGCTTGACGGGCACATCCACTTTGTTAATGATGACCTGGACTTCTTCAAGCTTTTTAGGCGTATCCTGCACAAAAATGGTATTGGTCCGCGCATCAAAGGTCACGCTACCACGCTGCGACAGAATGCGGTTAGTGCGGCCAGCCGTGCTGCCTCCGGTAGTGCCAATAGAGCCGCTAGTGCCAGAAGTACCGCCTGAGCCACCACCCAACAGCATGTTCCTGAAATCCATCGCTTTCTGGTAGCGTAAAGAAAACACTTCAGTGCGCAGCGTTTCCAGTGTTTCACGTTCTGCTTCTGCCGTCAGTTGGGCCTTTTCCTTGGCAGCAAACTCCTCGGCTGGGGCAATCGAAATCACACTGCCATTGACGCGCATATCCAGACCCTTGCTTTTCATGATCACATCCAGTGCCTGATCCCAAGGGACATCTTTTAAGCCCAAGGTCACACTGCCAGAAACAGAGTCGCTGACCACAATATTTTTGCCTGTAAAGTCAGCGATCACTTTCAACACATCCCTTACATCTACACGCTGAAAGTTAAGAGACAGTTTTTCTCCTGCATACCCTTGCTTGGAGCCCTGGATCAGTTTGTTTGGGTCTTTGACCAAGGGCCGGATGTCCACTACCAGGCGGCGATCAGTCTGGTAGGCAGATTGCTCCCAGTCACCTTGCGGTTCAATCACGATTTGCGCCTGGTGATGCTGGCGTAAAGCGTCCACATATAACACCGGCGTATTAAAGTTAACCACATTCAAGCGGCGTTGTAATTCTTCTGGCAGCTCGGTGTTGGCAAAATCCACTACCACCGTCTTACCGGCATTGCGCACATTCACGCCCACACGGTTGTCAGACAAATCAACCAAAATACGGCCTTCGCCATTTTTGCCGCGTACAAAGTCTATCTTCTGGATTTTATGCGCTGCAGCCACTTCGGGCTCGGCAAATCGCTTGGCAGCGACGGCCGCTGCAGGGACCTCAGCACCTTCCTGTGCCAAGCCTACGACCAAGGCCTGATCCTGTACTTGCAACTGGTGCTGTACAGGTTTGGATAAATTCAATACCACGCGGGTACGGTCACTGGCTTGCGCCACTTGTATCGATTTCAGCACCCCCTGATTCACGGGCACTACATTTTTACCAGTGGCATTGGCTGCATTCGGCAGATCAAAAACGATTCTAGGCGGATTGCTTAAGGTAAAACTAACCGGTGGCGTAGCCAATGGTTGCGATAATTGCAGCTGCAAGTTTAGACGCCCACCAGGCAACGTGGTTACATCCACTGACTGTAGTTGGTTAGTCGCCGCTGGCAGGTCAGCCGCAATACTCCATCCAGAGGTTGTCAACACCACCGACAAGAAGGCCGCACGGGCTAGATAGGTTAATTTTTTCATCATTGATGTTCCTGCAGTTCCAACGTTGTCATTTGCTCAGACCACTCGCCACTGACCGGGTCTTGAATCGTTTCTTTGATCTTTAACTCATACTTCGATGTCTGGCGGTTTTCTGCCAGGGCAGTGACCACTCCAAAATTCTCGCCCAGGTGTGAACCTGGTGCGACTTGATAAATCATGTTGTCAGAGGTTTGGATAGTGGCAAACATGCTGTTCTTTTTACTCAAAACGCCCACAAACTTGAGCCCCTCCAACGGATAGGCTTCCAGTGGCTCCTTAGGGCGCTTCAGGTCTGGCTGGTTGGTGTTTTGAACCACGGCCTTGCGTGGCATAAACGGGTCGTGCAACAGGCCATCTGCGTTGTACTGTTTGGGTGAAAACCCCTGCACCTGTGGCAGAGGCTCTACTGGAGCAACCACAGACTGGTCCGCTTCATTCATAAACTTGGTCAGATCATCATCCTGAGCGGCACAGGCCATCAGCAAGAGGGCGGGCAAGAGGGCGAAAAAAGTGCGGTAAGCCATCATTTTTTACCCGCCTTACTCTCTAGCGTCTTACGTGCCGCCACCTCATCAGCGTCCATATATCGGTATGTTTTGGCCACGGCTTCCATCACCAATATATCTTTGCGGGGTTGCTTATCTTCTTTGTTGGCAGGATGAATTTGCAGGTTATGCAAAGTCACGATGCGCGAGAGTTTGGCGACTTCTGTCATAAACGCGCCCAACGCATGATAATGACCGAGTACTTTAATGTTGATAGGCTTTTCGGCATAAAACTCGGCAAACACTTCCGGCATAGGCACAAACTCTTCAAATGCCAGGCCCTGGCTTAATCCGGCTTGGTTAATGTCGGTGAGCAAGCCATCCATCTCAGACTTATCCGGCAACTGCTTAAGCAAGGTGCCAAACGTTTGCTGAATTTCAACGACCTGCTGTTCGTAGGCCTTGATTTTCATGGCTTGTACTTTCTTGACCATATACTCATCCCGCAAGCCCTGCTCTTTTTCTTTTTCGGCTTTGAGCTCTTTGAGGTTGGGACTAATCAAAAACAGATATCCCGCCGCGAAAATCGCCGCTGCCAGCAGAGCCAGCAGTGCGGCTTTCATGGGCCACGGTAAGTTACCTGCCGTTTTGATATCAATGTTATTAAAATCAGAAAGCTGCATTTCTACCCTTTAGTTGCCGCGGATTTCTGCTTGGCAGGATCTTCTGCGGCAGTTTCCCGTTTTAAAGACACCCGCAACACGAACTCATACTCTTTATTGCCCAAGGCATTGGTATTGGCCTTGATTTCAACCAGGTTGGGGCTGTGCATGATCAGCGAATCGCTGAGATTGTGCACCAGCGTCGCCACGCGGGCATTGGTATCGGCCACGCCCCTCAATTCAATTTCGTCCTGCATTTGCTTGACGCTTTTGAGGAACACCCCCTCCGGCAACTGCCTGGCCAGCTCATCCAGAATCAACACCGCCTGATTGCGGTCGCTTTGCAAGCCTTCGACAATCTGCTTGCGCTCCAGCACATGCTGTATCTGTTGTTTCAGTGTGCCGATCACGGCAATTTCCTTATCCAGACGCACCATTTCGTCTTGCAAGCGCTGGTTACGGCTCTGTTGTGCCTGAATGCGGTTATGAATATAGCTCCAGCTCACAAACAACACGGCGGCGGCGGCAATCGCAACCAATGAAGCCATCAGTCCAAACTCACGTTGCCGTTCGGCCCGCTTGATCTGTCTGTGGGGTAGCAGGTTGACTTTAATCATGCCTCAACTCCCCGCAGGGCCAGGCCACAGGCAATCATGAGTGCAGGTGCATCGGTTTCAAGTTGGGATGCCTTGATTTTGCTGGCCAGTGTCATCCCTTTAAAGGCATTGGCGACCACGGTATGGGTGCCGGTTTTTTGTTCAATGAGGGCGGCCAGGCCTTCAGTAGCGGCAACGCCTCCTGCCAGCAACACATGGTCAACCTTGTTGTATTGGGTAGAGTTGGTAAAGAAAGAGACCGCTCTGGCTGCTTCACCCGCCAGGTTTTGCAAGAAAGGCTGCAACACTTCCTGCTCGTAAGAATCTGGCAAACCGCCCTGGCGTTTGGCAATTTCGCTTTCTTCGGGCGTCAGGCCAAACCGGCGCTGGATTTCCTGCGATAGCATGGCGCCGCCAAACGCTTGCTCGCGGGAATAGACCGAATGCGTGCCGACCATGACATTGACATGCGTGACATGTGCGCCGATATCGAGAATCATGGTGACGGTTTTTTTGCTATGTTGCGGCAATTGTTTCAAAATCTGGCGATAGGCGGTTTCGGTCGCATAAGACTCAACATCCATAATGCTGACTTTCAGCCCGGCTTCTTCAGCCACAGCCACTCGGTCGTCGATTTTTTCTTTCTTGGCCGCAACAATCAGCACTTCCACTTCATCGGTACTTTTGCCCATCGCGCCCAGCACCTGAAAATCCAGATTCATTTCTTCAAGCGGGAAAGGGATGTACTGGTTCGCTTCTGACTCAACCTGTAACTCCAGCTCTTCTTCGCGCAGACCCGCTGGCATGATAACCCGTTTAGAGATGACGGCAGCGGTTGGCAATGCCAGCACGGCGTGACGTGCACGCGTGCCGAGCAAGCGCCAGGCCGAACGTAGCGTATCTGCGACTTGCGTCAGGTCATTGATATTGCCATCACTGATGACGCCTTTTGGCAAAGTCACGTTGGCGTAGCCATCCAGCCGGAATTGCTGTTTACCGATCGCGCTCAACTCCACCATTTTGACGGCGGTGGCGCTCACATCCACACCAATAAAACTGGTTTTCTTGCGTTGTAAAAAGCCCAGACTCAACGGTATTACCCTTTTGAAGTATTTAAATCTCCGTGGCTGCATGCATCAACCATGCCAACTCACGCTTTTAAGAAACTGACTGCAGCTTTTCTGGCCCATGCGGCAGCCAGAAGAATGCTGATTATTTGCATGATTCCATAATTAACTGCCAATGAATCAGCAAAAAAAGATTACAATTCATGGGTAATTCTCACGATGGCAGCACGAAGCATGAATTCAAGAAACTGGTTGCAGTCCCTTCTTTTTCTTTCGATTACCGGCAGCCTGATCGTCGCCGCACTGTTGGTGTTGATGATCAGCATTCTTTACCCATCGTTGCCCTCGCTGGATGCCCTTACGGACTATCATCCCAAGCTGCCCTTACGTATTTACGATGCCCAGGGCGGGCTGATTGCCGAGTTTGGCCAGGAGCGGCGCGCCTTCGTGCCCATTGAGCAAACGCCCAAGGTCATGAA
>CAKZJM010000407.1 GCA_936943315.1 uncultured Methylophilus sp.
CACCACTTGCATGCCTGAGATTTGTGGATAGCGGCCATTGGCACGACCCGTCGGGCTGGTATCGCCATAACCATGTTCCAGCAAATCTTTCAGTTGCGTAGCGTTGACTTCCGGCGCGCGTTTCACCAGGTTGGTGAATGGCAGCACATTGAAAGTGTCGCCAACAGACACATTACCCACAGTGGCGATATTGGTACGGATACCGCCGCCATTCTGGATCGCAACATCCGTCTTGCCCGCAAAGCGCATGGCGTCAGCCACCAGGTTAGCCAGGCCCGTTTCTGCGTTACGTACGCCAGCGACAAAGGTGCATGGCAGTGCGGCACACGTGGTGTGGGTTGGGCCGTTCAGTTTCACTGCGGTGGTGCCTATGATCTGCGCATTCAAGGCTGAGATGTAGTTCAGCACCGGGGTCACCACTTGTGCTTGTAGCGTCGCATCCCCGCTGACGCGGTCAGCATCGGCAGCCGCCCCGCTCACGCGCATCATCTTGCTCGACTCAATCGCCACAAAGGTGCCATTGCTATCATCGATGGTGAAATTCACCTGGCCGACATAGCGGTTACCAAAGTGGCTGGTCAGCACCGGGACGGTTTTACCGTGTGCATCCACTGCATTGACGGGATGTGAGGTAAACGTTGCCGCGACCCCGCCGTTGATCAAGGCATCATCCGGGTCGACCATCAACTCATGGCCGCCGCCGGACAAGACGAGATCGACACCGATGAGGGCCGGAATCACCACATTGATCTCATTGGCCGCATTTTGCAGGTGGCTCATCAAAATGACGGTTTTCACGCCTTGTTCGCTGCGCAAACGGTTCACTTCTGCCTGGATGATAGGAATCAGCGCTTGCAGGTTTTGTGCTTCGGTATTGCCCGCATCGTATCCGATCACATTGACGGCACCCGGCGACGAAATGCTGGGCAGCAATGGTGTGGTGGCACCAACCAGGCCGATTTTGGTGGTAATGACTTTGGAAGGAGCCACTTTGCCACTGGCTTTAAGCGCACTGAATTCGGCCGTAGCATTGAAGTTGAGGTTGCTGGAAAGATAAGTACTGCCGGATACTTTGGCAAAACGGGCCGCCACTTGAGGCCCCAGGTCAAACTCGTGATTGCCGAACACCATGGCATCAAAGCCAATCTGACGCAAGGCGATCGCATCGTAAAAATCCTGGCCGCCATCCGTGTAGCTATTGGCGAGATTATTCAGGCTGGCAGTAAAGCGCGGGCCAGGCAAAAAGGCATCACCTGCGTTTAATTTCAGCACTGTGCGGCCCTGGCTGCTTGCCGCAGTTTCAGCATTTTTAATCACAGTGGCCAGGCGGTCTATGCCACCGTAGAATGAAATCGCTTGCCCGGCGTTATCGCGCAAATTACCTTGCGCAGACAGCAACCAGCTCTCCTGGTCACCAATATGTAACACCGTCACACCCTCGGCCCAAGCAGCACCGGCAGTCAATGCCAGAGCGACGCAAGCCGTTAATTGTTTCAATTTAAACATTGTATTCTCCATGGCGTGCCGTGACAGATCACAGCACGTATTACGCTCATTGATTCACGTGGCTGATTAACCTGCGTTACGGCGACGAACCAGGGCCAATACGCCCAAGCCAGCCAGCAACATGGCTACGCTGTCCGCTTCTGGGACCGGGGTCACCGCAGCTACAGTGAAAGCGGTGGTATTAGGCACTAAATCCGCAGAGGCACTGTTATTCACAGTGTCTACGTTCCAGTTATTCACATTGGCCACTTGCACTTTGTAATCTGCAAAATTGTTCAGGCCATCACGCACACCGTTATATTCGGCGTAGTCTGGCTGGCTGGAGGCACCGGCTTTAGAAGTCAATTCAATGACGTTCACGCCAGCAGTCAGCCCTGTATTGGTCAATGGGCCATTCGCATCGAAAGTACCGTTGGTGATCGCGCTCAGAAAAGTGGTTGGGGTAGTCGCACCAGCGCCCAGATAGGCGTAGACCGTTTCACCCGAATTGGAAATACCCCAGTTGCTGCTGCCACTCACCGTCACACGGGACAACATACCGGTAGACGCTGACAGGCTGGTGGTATCGTAAGCGGAGAAACGCACCACCGTCCCTGCGGTAACAACATCGCTGGACACCCACTGGTTATAGCTTTCGCCGGTATTGAATGCGCTGCCAGTCCACTCGTTATCGCTAAAATAGAGGGTGGTGTTGGCGGCAATATCGACAAAGGTCACGAAAGACAAGCCATCTTCATCGGCATTGAAGGCCGTGAACATGATGTCACCGGCATTCAGGGCCGCATTGGCTTGGCTAGACAGCAACAAGGCTGCGATTAAACTAATTTTTTTCATAGTAAATTCCTCTCACTCAATATTTAAAAAAACGTTGTTTTGTTATCTTGTTCAGTTACCAGCGCACATCCCTTTGTGCGTCCAGCTTATTCATGGCTAATCCTTGCAAGGTCACCAATGGTTTGGCTGTGGCCGTACCCCCAGTGCCGTCACTATCAATGTGCAGTTGCGTACCGCCCGCCACACTCACCCAACGCGCCACGCCATCGGCAAATGGCTGGCCACCGCTGTAGCCTATGCTTTGCAGCAAGGCAGCAATGTCCAACTGGTCTTCACCTGGCGTAAAGTCAGTGATGGTGTCTGTCGCATCACGCATACTTTGGTAAACAAAGGTGTCACGGCCTGCGCCACCGGTGAGGGTGTCAGCACCGATGCCACCAGTGATCACGTCGTCACCTGCGGTGCCCGTCAGCGTGTCGCGCTGGCTACTGCCATGGATGGACTTGACCAGCTGCACCCCGACAATGACCGGGTCATGGTCAGACGAACGGTAAGGGCTGTCGGTATAGAGGTCTTGCGGTTTGAACTCGGTGTTGTAATCAATCACGAACGGCTCGTCGGCATTGATATGCCAGTGCGAGGTGCCGGTGACCTGGGAGGCCATACTGTTGCTGACCAGGGCATGATCGATATAACCGGATTCGCCATCAAACACATAGGAGTAATCACTGTCGCCGTTAAAGCGGGCAATCTGGTCTTGCAAACCACCGGCTTCCAGCGTCAGGATGGGGTCTTCTTTGCCGTAGGCATTGAGGTCACCGATCACCACCA
>CAKZJM010000408.1 GCA_936943315.1 uncultured Methylophilus sp.
AAAAAAAGCCAGTCACCGCGAGGGGGTGACTGGCTTCCAGGTGTCTGGTCAGCGTTAATCTTTTTAAACTATAGAATAATCCTACACGCTTGAACAGGCCCGCCCTAGAATCGTTAATTATTTATTTATATGTTTTTATTCTTAAAAGCGGCGGGGTGATTGATTTTAAAGACTAAATTTCCGCTATAAACAAGCTGGGAGAAAACTGTTTTATTATATTTTTTTATTATAAACATATTATTTTTTATTCTTTTTAAAAATATAAATTCCTCTGTATAGTGCATTCAGTTTTAAAAATAACACAGGGAGTGTGTATGCCGTTTGTTTTCCGCAGTGCCTTGCTGGCCATGTTGTTAAGCAGTCTGTCGCTGCAAGCCGCCGAGTTGTTGAATGCTTCTTATGATGTGACCAGGGAGTTTTATAAGGACTTTAATCCGGCCTTTGTGCAGTATTGGAAAGAGAAGACCGGCGAAACGGTCACCATTAACCAGTCACATGGCGGCTCGACCAAACAGGCACGTTCAGTGGTCGATGGCTTACCCGCAGATGTGATTACCATGAACCGCAGTGCAGATATCGATATCCTGGCACAAAAAGGCAAACTGATCCCGGCTAATTGGCAGACGCGTTTGCCAAATAATAGTGTGCCCAGTGCTTCACCCACCGTATTCCTGGTGCGTAAAGGCAACCCTAAACAAGTGAAAGACTGGGATGACCTGGTGCGCCCCGGCGTGACGTCGGTCATTCCCAACCCTAAAACTTCAGGCAATGGTAAGTACAGTTACCTGGCGGCCTGGGGCTATATCACGCACAAGGGTGGGGATGCGGCCAAGGCGCGCCAGTTTGTGACCGAACTGTTCAAACATGTGCCAGTGCTTGATACCGGTGGCCGCGGTGCAACAACCACTTTTGCCCAGCGCGACATTGGTGATGTGCTGGTCACGTTTGAGAATGAGGTTTACCTGTTGCAAAAAGAGCTGGGTGAAGACAAATACGAAGTGGTGTATCCCTCTGTGACCGTTCTGGCTGAAAACCCGGTGGCGCTGGTAGATAAGGTGGTAGACAAGAAGGGCACGCGTAAAGTGGCTCAGGCTTACCTGGAGTTTCACTTCTCGCCGCAAGGCCAGGCCATCGCTGCCAAGCATTATTTGCGTCCACAAATCAGCGAGGTGTCACAGCCGGGCTTCAAGAAGCTCAATACATTTACCGTCAAACAACAGTTTGGCAGCTGGAACGAAGCTGAAAACACGCATTTTAGCGATGGTGGCATTTTCGACCAGATTTATCAGAAGTAGCATACCAAGGTGGTATGCCAGTAATCGCGTGCCAGGAATCGCCTGCGTGCACAGGAAGGAGTCATGATGACAAAACGTCAATCTAATCAGGAACCGGAACATATCGTACAGTTGCGTGCCGAGTTAAAGCATGCACTGTCGCTAGACCTGGAAGAGCTGGGTCTGCTGGAAGCCAGCTCAGGTGAATATGAGAGTACTTTTATCGGCGTGCATCTTAAAACCGCTTTTCAGCCGATTTATGATGCCAAACAGGGCGATATCTATGGCTATGAAGCTCTGATCCGTCCTTCTCTGTTTGGCACACTGGGTAGCACGCCAGAGTTTGCTTTCACCTACGCCGAGCAGTCTGGCAAGCTGGTTCAGTTTGACCGGGTCTGCCGCTCACAACACGTGTTGAATTACCGCGCCATTCATCAGGAAAACGGGTTGCTGTTTTTAAACGTGCATCCCAAGTTATTGCTCGAAGTCAGCGCACACGGCAAGGTGTTTGAGCAGATTTTGCATAAATATTCTGTGCCTACACACAGAGTGGTGCTCGAAATTAATGAGTCGTTAATCGAGCAGGATAAACACCTGATTTCAGCCATTGAGAACTATCGTGCACTGGGTTACCGCATTGCGTTTGACCATGTAGGCGGGCACCAAAGCAAGTTATACCGTTTATGGAGCACACATCATGACTACATCAAGTTTGACGTGTCCGTGATCCACCAGGCAGCGCAACAGCCAGCGCTGGCCAAAGCCTTGAAAGGCTTGGTGTCTACGGTGCAGGACTTAGGCAGTATCCCGGTGATTTTAGGCATAGAAACACAGCAGCAGCTGGATATTGCGATTGCTTCTGGTGCGACGGT
>CAKZJM010000409.1 GCA_936943315.1 uncultured Methylophilus sp.
GCCACACCTTCTAATTTTATCTTTTGTTCTACACCTGGCTTGGTTTGGCCTGGTAGCCAGGCCTGGTAATTGTATTGGCCGTCATTCAGCTTGAGGGTAGCTTTGCCTTTTTCATCTGTTTTGGCAAAAAACGGGGTATCCACGACATAAATGTACCCTACCATAGAATCGTGAATGTTGCATCCCAAAGTGACCACACCGGCCTGGTCAAACAGCAGTGGCTTGGTCGGCACGCCAGAATACAGTTTCAACTCGAATTTTTTAGCGGGTGAAAAAGAGTACACATGATGCCTGACAGAGTCCTCATTCGGGAAGTTGATGCTGGTCCCCGTTTGCACGACTGTTACTTTGGGATTAAACAGTTTGTTTTTCTGCACGATTTTGCCGGTGGCGTTCGGGTTCACCTCTGCGGTTTTACCATCATAAAAAGCCACTACGGCATCCGCGGCAGGCTTACCCTCGCCATTAGTCACGGTCACAGTGACATCGGCCGCTTGCGCCCACTCACCTGTCAGTGACAACAGCACGGGCAGTAGGCAGCGTTTAAAAACAGTCATCTCGGACATTCCCTTTCGTTTGCGCTAGTCGGCGACAATATCGCGCTTCATGGGCGCCAGGATTTTTAACAATTCGTTTTTTTCGCGCGTTCCTACGCCATTGGCATCCAGGCGTTCGCGCAACACATCGACCATGAGCTCAAACTCAGCCGTGGTGATATGCAAGTCAGCATGCGATTTCTTCATGGTCTCACCTTCGTAAACACACTCGCCCCCGGTTTTAATACACAAGAAATTGGTCAGACTTTCTTTCAGGGTTTTCATTTTGACATCCTCGAAAGAACGCCGGGTTTTCGGGTCTTTGCTCACAATATCCAGGGTCTGGTTTGAGATTCTTGTCAGCATGGGTAGCCCACCGATACGCTGGTATAAACTGGCCTCTGGTTTAGGTTGAGCCGTGCATCCTAAGCACACCAAGGTGATCACAATCATGACATAAAAACGCATACATACTCCAGACTTTGGGTCGACTATCGCATGGTACGTCAGTCATCCGTTTTATAAGCACCAATTAAATTGATTATTCAGTCTCTTCTCGATGAATTGTTCCTGTCACGCAAATGACATAATACGATAACCAATTTATCCGATGAATACTTATGCAATCCACCCCTATTTTATGCCGGGTTCTGTCGGCCTTGGGCTTGGCGATTTTGCCTTTTTTGACCCATGCTGGCGACCGGTTACTAGCGACCGGCGGCGTTACCCAGATTGAAGGGGCCGCAGGCGGCGGCCTGATGCCGTGGGCGGTGATCAGCGGTTACGGCACCGACAAGCAAATTGGCGGCTCACTGTTTTATACCCATGCTGAAACCAAAGGTGACTTTAAACTCGACACCCGTGGCGTGGCTATCGGCTTATTCAATCGGGTAGAAGTCAGTGCCAGCCAGGCGCGTTTTGGCCTGGGTGATACTGTGCCTGGCGCCCATATCCGCCTCAACACGCTAGGGGTAAAGGTGCGTGTATTAGGCGATGCGGTGTATGACCAGGATAGCTGGCTGCCGCAAATTTCACTGGGTACCCAATATAAATACAACGAAGACTTTAATGCAGTGCCTAAAGCCTTGGGCGCCAAAGACCGCAGTGGTGTTGACTATTATGTCGCGGCCAGCAAGCTATTGCTGGGCGCCCTCAATGGCTACAACGTGCTGCTCAATGCTAATTTGCAGGCCACCAAGGCCAACCAGTTTGGTCTATTGGGATTTGGCGGCGACAAACGAGACAGTTACCGGATTTATCCGGCCGCATCGGCTGCCGTGATGTTGTCCGATAACTGGCTGGTTGGCACAGAGCTACGCTACAAGCCAGACAATCTGTCAGTGTACGAAGAAAACAATGCGCATGATATTTTCATGACCTGGTTTCCGCACCGCAATGTTTCTCTGACCGGGGCTTATATCGACCTTGGACGCATTGCCAATAAGGACAACCAGACCGGCTGGTACTTGTCAGGCCAGATCAATTACTAATCACTGCCCGCCTATTGCGTCAGTCCGCAAGAGGCTTGCAGCGATTTATCCAGCTGCTTGAACTGTGCGCCATTGCCCGTGGCAAAGGCATAGGGGTTGCTCTGCAGGTAACGGTTGTATTTAACCTTCCGCGCCGAGTATTTTTCAGCCAGGCCGCGACTATAACAACTGCATGCCGCTTCACTCTTATCCGCATGAAATTGCTGCTGGCAACTACTTTGTGCTGCTTGCAGCTCTGCTTGCGTCCAGGGTGATGGTTGGCCGGAAACACTTGTCCTGGCTTGTGTCAGCATGGCATACATCAGTTCAACGCTGGCCCGCAGCTTACCTAGAGGCGCAGTTTGCAAAATCTCACGATGCACTGGTTGCAAGTTCGCCGGATCCACAACAAACTCGGCTTCTACATTGGATTGCTCAGGAATCTGGTAGCCCTGCGCCGCCAGCATGATCTGTTTGGCCGGGTCCGCCTGCAACAAGGCTTGCGCCTCGGCAATATCAGCCGCTGGCAAATTGAGTTGCCAGCGCACACTGCAAGTACCGGCATCCTTCAAATCGATATTCTGCTGAATCAACCGGTCAGCGACGGCATCGCCAAACGCGGGCGGAATGCGCTGGACCAGATATTGCATTTCTTTGTCTGCCAAGGTTTGCAATGCGTGCTGGTCCAGACAGGCCCATAACGGGGCAGCAGCCAGCCATAACAGGCATCCGCCCAGACAGTGTTGTAACCCCCAAGTATGTAAAGATGTTTTCATGATCGGCCAGGAAATAAAATAATCCAGATTATGAGCAGGCTATGTACTAAAAAGTTTTCTGCTTAAGCGACTTGAGTCAAATGAACACCTGAATGCAGATTTAGCACAAATGAAAACGGGCGCCTGAGCGCCCGTTCATGTCATTAAGAACAAATTATTTGTTCATAACGTACATAGTTACTTCGAAGCCGAAACGCATTTCGGTAGCAGCTGGTTTTGTCCACATAGTCATTTCTCCTTAATCCTTAAATTCGTTTTAGCGGTTGCTATCAACGTATGACCATATTAAAACTGCTCAAACGGCTTGTCGTGATTAAACTGCGCAACTTACGTTCATGATTTTCATGAGTGTGGCCTGATGCAGGCATTAACGCTTGGAAGATTTGATGTAGCGCAAGAGCTTGCGCAGGCCTTTGCGGCCTATAGACCTTAACGTCATACAGGTAAAACGGCCACAGGAATTGCCAGCTCAAGCGGCGGCCAGTCATGCCCAGATACATCTGCAAGAATTGTTTGCGCCCTTCCCAATGAAGTTTATGCAGGGCCCGTGTTAAATCCGCCAGGCGCTGCTTAATCATGGTGGCCGTGGCTGTCGCTTGCAGGCGTGCCGTGTCTATCAGCACAAACTGGAAATCGTCGCCGTGACGCTGCACCAGAATGTTGCCACCCGAAAAATCACGGAAATAAATACCGGAGTTATGCATATGCAAACAGAAACGCGCAAAAGCATGATACAGGGTCTCGGCGGCAATGCCTTCAAAATGACTCTCGCCACTCTTAAACGCCAAAAAGGCTTTTGAAATGGCAAAGTCATGCGGCACAAAGGCTGAGATGTAAAAATTGCGGCGCAAGCTGGGGTCATTGGCATGCTCAAAATAGGCCAGCGGCATGGCGGTGCCAACACCCCGGCGCAATAACTCCATGGCGCCATTCCAGCTGCGTTTGGCCTTGCTGGGCTTGTGTTTGTCCAGCAAGGTTTTGTGCCAGTACATGCGCACCGGTTTTTTGACCGTGACTTGCTGCGATTGGTCGCGCGGATCCGGCAACGACCAGATGGCATTTCTGGCGTGGCGCAACGCTTCAGCCTTGGTTGGCGGGATCAAGGTTTCTGGATGCCAGGCTTGCCACATCTGCTGTGCCTGCTCAGCGTTTGCGGCCAGAATCATGCCGCGCCAATCGCCTTCATTCACCGGGAAATACTGCTGATCGGCCATATGTGCATGTATCACAGTGCCGCTTAGCGTAGGCCGGGTAGTGCGCAACACAATCTGTTCAGCTTGCGGCCACACCAGATAAACAGGCGACTCGGTCAGCATAGTCAGCGCATGCACAGGCTCACCATCGCGGTTAAACATCTGGGCCTGCTGCAAACTGTGCGGCGAATAAATCTGGTCAAGCAAGGCAGATTGGCCGTTGATGGTCCAGGCGATGTGCACGGCGTTGCCGTGTTGCTGTACGTGATGGATTTCAAGGCCATTACCCGTACTCACCGGCGCGAGATATTGCGCTCCGTTGAGCCAATAGCTGATGGTTTTAAACGCAGCAAAACTGGGGTTTTTTTGATAATTTTGGCATTCACCATCGGCCGATTTGTAGTAAGCCACACGCTCCAGAGCCGGATATTCGGCATCTTTCAGGC
Source organism: uncultured Methylophilus sp. (assembly GCA_936943315.1). GTDB lineage: Bacteria > Pseudomonadota > Gammaproteobacteria > Burkholderiales > Methylophilaceae > Methylophilus. The sequence goes on from CAKZJM010000409.1 coordinate 4,421, forward strand.
CATCATCAATCAGGCCCTCACGGTGGCAGATAAACGCGCCCCAGTTGGCGTGGCGCAATGCGCCAGAGGCCGCCAGCAAGGTGAAATACCGCGTCACATAATCCGCCTGCTTTTGCGCACCATCAGGGAAACGGCGCTTGATGCGGTAAATGGCCCAGAAAGCCACTGGCGACACCAGCGTGGGCACGCCCATATCGTCACCTATCTTTTGCAGCAGCTTGGCTTTTTTAATCAGGTTAAAGTTGAGAATACGCGTCCACTTGTGCTTGAGAATGCGAAAATCCGCCAGCTCAGGTTCAACCACGCGCTCTACAAACAAATTATTGCTATGCACATCGGGCAGGCGGCGTTCTGCACCCAGCGTATTGAGCAGGCTGATGTTATACAGTGGCTCAAAGTCCTGGATATTAGGCCCCACCACAATGACCTGGTATTGCCGGGCTAAATCATAGGCAATTTGCCAGGCAATCATAAATCCTGGCATATCGTAACCGGCCCATTTTTTACGGTTGACCGTGTTGCCAATTTCCAGTGCGGCCATGCTACCGGCATACGATTGGCAAAGAGCTTCTATAAATTGGTTCCAGTCTGCCTGCGCCTGGCTGCTGCGCATATTCTTGGCGGCTTCATAAGGTTGCACGGCATGCACAGTGACCGAAAAACCGGCCGCCAGCAGTTTGCGTAAAAAACGCTCCTGAAAAGGCCGGGCCTCATCATTACTGATATCCAGCCGTACGCGTTTAATGGCTAGCGCGTGTAGCTGCGCCAATACATACTCATCGGTCGCCGGGTCTGCATTGGTGGCCACGCACAGGCCGATAAAGTCGTCAGGCACCACATGATTTAAGGCTGGCAAATGACTGTTTTTGAGCCATAAGCGGCCAGACAGAATATATTTCAGGCCATCTAATATGACCTGACGCGTGAGCATCGAAGGTTGCGTCTTTTTCAAAACCACCCCTACTCCGGCAAGCGGTAACGCTGCTCTTTATATAACAGCGCCGGTAACAGGCTGTTTGCCAGGGCGCGATCAGCCAGAGCAGGACCGTCTGCTGGCGCAGCAGTGTTTTGCAACTGCTTGCTGGCGAGGTCGTAATGGCCAAACGCAGGCGCTTTGCCTTCGCGTAATACCACCACCTCGTTGTCGGCAGCCTCTGGGCCTAACTGCTGCATCCAGCCGAAGTTATAGTTGTATTGCATCATGGCGCGGCCACGGTAGTCAGCACTCACATTGGAGAGGTCATGCCCTGTCATCGGGTGCTGCGCTTCTATGCCCATCAACGACAAAACAGTCACCGGCAAATCAATCTGGCTGGCAATCACATCGACCGTTTTGGCTTGTATGGCACCCCCCAAGATCAGCGCCGGGATATGGAAATGTTCTATCGGCACCAGTGAATCACCGCGCACCCGGATATCATGGTCGGCCACGATCAGGAACACCGTGTCGTTCCAGTAGGGGCTGGCTTTGGCCTTTTTAATAAACTCACCGATGGCATAGTCCGCATATTTCACGGCATTATTATCCGTCGCCTTAGGCTGCTCATAGAGTTCGATGCGGCCATCAGGGAACTCAAACGGGGCATGGTTGGATGAACTAAATGCCAGCGTAAAGAAGGGTTTGCCACTGGCATGATGTGCCATCAGTTGTTCATGCGTTTTATTGAGCAGATCTTCATCTGAGGCGCCCCAGCTGGCCACGAAAACCGGATTCTTGAAATCAGGCTGGTCGGTGATCTGCTGGAAACCGTTGCCCATGAAAAAGCTGCGCATATTGTCAAAATGAGATTCGCCGCCGTAAATAAACTCGGTCAGGTAACCGCGTTTCGATAACAGCGATGCCAGCGTAAAAAAGTTTTTCTGGCTTAAATCCAGCTTGACGGTGCTGTCGGAAGGGGTGGGCTGAAAACCGGTGACCACCGCCTCAATGCCACGCACCGAGCGTGTGCCTGTGGCATATAAATGCGTGAACCAGATACCTTCATCCTTGAGCTTTTCCAGGTTGGGCGTCACCGGCTTGCCACCCAAGGACTCAACGAATCCAGCACCCAGGCTTTCTTGCAGCAAAATCACCAGATTCAACGGTTTATCGCGCTTGGCTGACGGCACCAAAGTGGTCAACGTTGGGATGTCAGCCTCTTGGGCACCGGTTAAGGCAAATATTTTTTCACGCGGCAGTTTGCCGTAAATCGCGCTGGATTTTGCTTCATGCTGCAGGCTGTAGGCGGCGTAGAACACAGAATAGGTAGAGTTCAGAATCAGGCTATTGACCATGCTGTCTTGTGTGATGGCAAAGAGCGCCGGGTTCGCTGGCCTGTGCGTCAATGTGGAACGGATACCCAATACCGTCAACACCAGCAGCAACGGCCCTACCAGCCACACCGCCGGGTTGGCCCATTTTGCTTCGGCCTGACGCCAGGGCTTGAGTAACCTGGCCACCACAGCAAACGCGATCACCGTCATCACCAAGCCAAAAAACAGCTCGACTTTGAAGCCCTGCCATAACATGCCAAACACCTCATGCGGATATTTCAGGTACTCGACAAAAATACGGTTGGGGCGCACATCATATTCAAGAATAAAGCCTGGTGTAGCTGCTTCAAGAAACACCAGTAACACCAGCGACAACAGCACCCACCAAAACGTGAAAGTGCGCCAGACAGTGAAAAACTTGCGGGTGGCAAGAACAGGTGATAGCAACACCGGGATCAGCGCCAGCAGGCCAAGCTGGATCACATCGACACGCACGCCTTGCAATAGGATCTGAACGAGCTCACCGGTGGCCTGTACACGCTCCCACTTCCAGATCACCAACCCCAGGCGCGTGAGTGACAAAAACAGCAGCCCACTGAGGAACATGACGATGAGCGGCGCATAAGGCCCAAACCAGTGACCAATCGCCCATAATTTTGAATGTGAGCGTGGCTTGCCGAAATAACTTGATTGCATGTTTGCTTAATCGGATTAAATCAAGCCTGTGATTATAACGGGTTATTGCCGATTGTTATCTAAAGCACGTCTTGCCCGCGCCAGTCTGACTAAAACGCTTTCTTGCGCAAATCGAGATATACGGTGGATAACAGGCCGACAGGAATCACGAACCCCACCAGCAGAGGCACTAAATCAACCAAGGCGTCGACAATACCGGTCTGGCTGGTAAATAAACTCCAGGCCTTAGCCAGCAAAGGGACGACGGTGAATAACAACGTTGGGATCAGAAACCAGATAGTACTGGTGGCACCGCGTTTGGCCAGGCGTGCGCACACATAAGAAACCACTGCGACCACGACTGCTGCCCCAGCGCCCCACACCGCCCCGGCAATCACGGTGATCCAGGTGCCCACTTGGTAAAGTAACAAACAAATAATCGCAGTCAGAATGATTTTTCGGTTAAATGAGAGTGACATAGAGAATGCTCTTTTTATTTGGAATTAAATCAGACCGTACTTACCCGTAAAGGTGCACGATAAAAAATGACAAAACACCATTTTCTGGTTCAGTCGATATCAAACCATGGAAGTCTCTATAAAAAAGGGACTGCAAAAGCAGTCCCCTATTTTTAAATTAATTAGTCGTCGCTGGCGGTGCAGCTTCATATTCAGTCGGTTGTACCGGATTCCCTTGCGTGGTCCCGGCTTTTTCATCCTTGTTTTTCAAAACCTTGTTTTTTTGTCTTTTGAAGGGG
>CAKZJM010000410.1 GCA_936943315.1 uncultured Methylophilus sp.
TCCGTCAATAAGACAGCAGAGGGTAGTCGCCAGGTAGAAGAAGCTGGCAACACCATGCATGAAATTGTGGATTCAGTCAAACGCGTCAGTGTCATTATTGGTGAAATTGCCTCCGCCTCTAACGAACAGAGTGCAGGCATTGCCATGGTGAATGATGCCGTGATCCGCATGGATGACGTGACACAACAAAACACAGCATTGGTAGAAGAAGCAGCCGCAGCGGCAGAATCCCTGATGGATCACGCAAGTGAACTGGCGACGGCTGTCGGCGTATTTATCGTGGAAGGACATGCAGCAGCGTCCGGCCACAAAGCAGGAAATGCAGGCTGGAACGATCATCGTCTGGTCAGCAACGGATAGGGCAAGGAAATTTCCGCCCTTTAATAACGTAGTACTTTTTTATCAGGAGTAAAAAAATGGCAGTGATTGATCGAGTATTGATTGGTGAAGGTTTAGTCATTGAAGAGCGCCCAGAAGGTGGCTTGGATTTGAAAAACGTGGCACACATTGACTTAATTATGGGCCCACGCGGTAGCGCTGCAGAAGACGCATTTTGTCGTACGCTCACCGACCAAAAACAAGGCGTTAACGGTTTATTGGCGATTGCAGCGCCAAACATGATGGTAAAACCAAACACTGTAATGTTTAACAAAGTGACCATCAAAGACGGCCGCCAGGCAACACAAATGTTTGGCCCAGCACAACGTGGCGTCGCCATGGCTGTGATGGATTGCGTGGCTGATGGCACGATCCCACTGGAAGAAGCAGATGACGTATTTATCTGTGTAGGCGTATTCATTGACAGCAAAGCTGACATGGACGACCGTATCCAGGACTGGAACTACCGCGCCACAAAAATTGCAATTAAAGCCGCTGTAGCCCGTGAGCCTAAAGCTGCTGACGTTGTGAAACAGTACAAAGAAGCATTGCATCCATTTGCAGCACAAACACCAGAAGCACAAAACCGCCGTGCCGATGACAAGGCAGCAGCTCTGGCCATTTCACAAATGAAAGAGCGTAGCCATTATGTTCGCAAGAGTGCAGAAGAAAAAGCCAGAGAGGAAAAACAGCTTGAATTGGCTGTTGCACAAATGAAAGAACGTATCGGTACCACTAAAGCTTAATTTCAAGCAACGTCAACGGATTTGCATAGGATAACGAAGTGAGTGCATTGAAAAAACAAGAACAGGAAGAGCGCGAGTTTTTGTTTACGCGCGATGATTTTGTCAGAATTAAAAGTCTGATTTATCGCCATGCAGGCATTTCATTGTCCGATGCAAAGACCGATATGGTTTATAGCCGTATAGGCAGAAGATTACGTGCACTGGATATGCAAAGTTTCAAGCACTATCTGGATGCACTCGAACAGCATAACGATGCAGACGAGTGGCAGGCATTTACCAATGCCCTCACCACCAACCTGACGTCGTTTTTCCGCGAGGAACATCACTTTCCAATTTTGGCTGATCACTTAGTCAAAATGGCAGCAAGCAGACATGGCAAACCCATTCGAATCTGGTGCTCGGCGGCATCCACCGGTGAAGAACCTTATTCGATTGCCATGACCGCTTGTGAAACGTTTAATACGCTGAAACCGCCCGTGCAGATTATCGCCACTGACATTGACACCAATGTGCTGGCGACAGCGGCGGCGGGCGTTTACCCGGTTGATCGTATCAAGAAAATGGACGATACCAGGGTACGCAAGTTTTTTGAAAAAGGCACCGGCAAGCATGATGGCCTGGTGCGGGTCAAAAAAGCCGTACGCGAGTTGATTCATTTTCATCAGCTCAATTTGCTCGATGGCCAATGGCCTTTCCATGATGGCTTTGATGTGATTTTTTGCCGCAATGTCATGATTTATTTTGACAAGCCAACCCAAGGCAAAATTATTGATAAATTTATCACCTTAATGCATGAAGACAGCTTGCTGCTGGCCGGACACTCAGAAAACTTTTTGTATGTTTCTGACCACCTGCAACTGCTAGGAAAAACCGTATATAAACTAAAAACCAATGGCGCGGCACGTTCCAGCCTCTTTACGAATCGGAAATCGTCATGAGTGTCATGCAAGAAGAAATTTCAAACACCCTTTATTTTGACAGGACGTTTAACTGCAACGCTGCCAAAATCTCGCCAGGGGAGTATTACTATACTGATAAAGACATGCTGATTGTCACCGTGCTTGGCTCGTGTGTGTCAGCCTGTATCCGCGACAGCCTTACCGGCATTGGCGGCATGAACCATTTCATGTTGCCTGAAGGCGGCAGCGCAGATAAAGACAGTCCAGTCTCTGAATCCATGCGCTATGGCACCTATGCCATGGAAGTATTGATTAACCAGCTGTTACGTAATGGCGCCAAGCGCGAAAACCTGGAAGCCAAGATTTTTGGCGGCGGAAATGTTTTGCGCAGCTTTACCACCAATAACGTGGGGGACCGCAATGCCGCATTCGTCAAAAAATACCTGAAAGAAGAGGGCATTAAAGTCACAGGCGAAGACTTGCTGGATATCTATCCACGCAAAGTCTACTTTTTCCCCAAGACCGGTAAAGTGCTGGTCAAAAAGCTGAAACAACTGAACAACTACACCTTGGTCAAACGCGAACAAGCTTACTCCAGCAAACTGCAGACCAACGATGTGGGCGGTGATATCGACTTGTTTTAATAATAATTAAAAGAGGAAATGCCATGAAAACAAAAGTGCTAGTGATTGATGATTCGGCGCTGATACGCAGCCTGCTGAGCGAAATTATCAATGACACCAAGGACCTGGAAGTCGTTGGAACTGCACCGGATCCACTGGTAGCGCGAGAGATGATCAAGCAACTGAATCCGGATGTATTGACCCTAGACGTTGAAATGCCACGGATGGACGGCCTCGACTTTCTGGAAAAACTCATGCGCTTGCGCCCAATGCCGGTTCTCATGGTGTCTACCCTGACTGAAAAGGGCTCTGAAATTACCCTGCGTGCGCTGGAACTGGGTGCCACCGACTTTGTAACCAAGCCCAAAATGGGGATTTCGCAGGGCATGCAGCAATATGCCGACGAAATTACAGACAAAATCCGCACTGCTTCCCGCGCTAAAGTGAGCACTTTGCAAAGTATCGCCAAAGCCTCCAATAGCCAGGTGCAGCAAAGCGCCATCCGTAACCCGCTCATCAGTAGTGAAAAATTATTGATTATCGGCGCATCCACAGGCGGCACAGAAGCCATTAAGGCCTTTTTGATGCAGATGCCTTCAGATTGCCCTGGCATTTTGATCACGCAACACATGCCAGCCGGATTTACCAAATCGTTTGCCAGCCGCCTGGATAGCCTTTGCAAAATAGGGGTGAAAGAAGCGGTAGACGGCGAGCGTGTGTTACCCGGCCATGCTTACATTGCACCGGGTGACAAGCATTTGTTGCTGGGCAGAAGCGGGGCGAACTATGTGACCAAGCTGTCTGATGCAGAGCCGGTGAATAGACACAAGCCATCAGTCGATGTATTGTTTGATTCTGCAGCCACCAATGCGGGTAAAAATGCCGTTGGCATTATCCTCACTGGCATGGGTAAAGATGGCGCCGTTGGCATGCTGCGCATGAAAGAAGCAGGCGCTTATAACTTTGCACAAAATGAAGAAAGTTGCGTCGTTTATGGCATGCCACGCGAAGCTGTTGCACATGGTGGCGTGCACGAGGTCGGTCATTTGAAAGACTTGCCGCGTATGGTGTTACATTATTTAGCTACTAATAGTGAACGTGCCCTGCGTGTATAACGTAGCGGTGAATAAACAGGCAAATCCCGGTTTTATCGGCAATAGCATTCTCGGCTAAACGTTAGATAATCATGCGACGGGATAAGTAACTAATGATAGTGGAGTAACAAATGGGCAACCCTAATACTAAATTTCTGGTAGTGGACGACTTTTCCACCATGCGTAGAATCGTACGCAACCTGCTCAAAGAGTTGGGTTATAACAATGTGGAAGAAGCCGAAGATGGCGCTGATGCATTGAACAAACTGCGCAATGGTGACTTTGAATTCGTAGTCTCAGACTGGAACATGCCTAACATGGATGGTTTAACCATGTTGCAAAACATCCGTGCTGATAACAAGCTTTCTAAATTACCGGTACTCATGGTCACGGCTGAAGCGAAAAAAGAAAATATTATCGCAGCAGCACAAGCGAAAGCGAATGGCTACGTGGTGAAACCATTTACTGCGGCTACACTGGAAGAAAAGTTATCCAAAATCTTTGAGAAATTGGAAAAAGGCGAGGTGTAACCATGACCGAAGCTGTCAATCCTAGTCAGGAAAATATCGTGGTCGATATTGCTTCTACCATGATGCACAACCTGAATGAAAACCAGCAAGAAGAAATGATCAGCCGCATTGGTCATATGACCCGTGCGCTGCATGATAACCTCAGTGCCTTGGGCTATGACAAAGTGTTGGAGCAGGTCGCACAGGAGATTCCTGATGCCAGAGACCGCTTGAGCTATGTGGCGAAAATGACTGAGCAGGCTGCTGAACGTGTGCTGAATGCCACAGACCTGGCCAGCCCGTTGCAAGCAGAATTGTCTGACCGTGCCACGGCGCTAAAACAGCGTTGGGAAGAGGTCATGCAACGCGCTGCGCTCAAATCAGAATACGACGCCGTTGTGAAAGAAACACTAGCTTACTTAAGCTTAACCAACGACCATACTGCCACCACCAAGTCTTTATTAATGGATATTATGATGGCGCAGGACTTTCAGGATCTGACCGGCCAGGTGATTAAAAAAGTCACCTCTCTGGCACAAGACCTGGAAAGACAATTGGTTCAGGTATTGGTCGATTTTGCACCCGCAGTGAAAAAAGATGAAGACTCCTTGCTGAATGGCCCGCAAATTGATCCACATAACACCGTAGATGTGGTTGCGAACCAGGAGCAAGTAGACGACTTGCTCGATAGCCTGGGTTTTTAAGCAACGCGCTGGATTTAAAAAAGGCATCTTCGGATGCCTTTTTGTTTATTTATTGAAAGCCAATGCGCTGTTCTGGCTGTAGGTTGGCCAGCTCTTCATCAGAATATAGCCGACCCCGCGTAATAAAGGCCATGCCGCTACCGCAATCCAGTGAAAAAGAGCCACTCGACCCGGGCATGGCATCGAGGATGGTATGCGTGCTGTGCATAAAACTAAAGTGGCTGTCACTCATGTAAAAAACGGCGCCGCCTGGCAACTCACCTAATTTGACATCTGCCGGGCTCGCTTTAAACTCGGCTGCTGGCAAACACATCGGGCCGCTCCCTTCGCAACAGCCGCCAGACTGGAAAAAAACAATCGGGCCATGCTGCGCTGTCAGTTGCTCGATTAACGCCACTGCGGCCGGTGTTGCAGAAACGCGATCTGTCATGCTCTTCCCCCGTTAATATCTCTTGTGATTATAGATAAAAAAAGGAGCGAAAAATTCGCCCCTTTTAATCACTCGTGTCTACAGTGCCTATTTAAATTGGAAATTAGAAGAAACCCAATTTTTTAGGACTGTAGCTGACCAGCATGTTTTTGGTTTGCTGGTAGTGATCCAACATCATTTTGTGGGTTTCGCGGCCAATGCCAGACTCTTTGTAGCCACCAAATGCTGCATGCGCTGGATAGGCATGGTAGCAGTTGGTCCATACGCGGCCAGCCTTGATGCCACGGCCCATACGGTAAGCACGGCTGCCATCACGCGTCCACACGCCAGAGCCAAGACCAAAGATAGTGTCGTTAGCAATACTCAATGCTTCGGCTTCATCTTTAAAGGTTGTCACGGCCAGTACCGGTCCAAAAATTTCTTCCTGGAAGATACGCATTTTGTTATGGCCCTTGAACAGGGTAGGTTTGATGTAATAGCCTTCGGCCAAATCACCACCCAGAATATTACGCTCACCACCACACAATTGTTGTGCGCCTTCCTGGCGGCCGATATCCATGTATGACAGAATCTTGTTCACCTGGTCTTGGGAGGCCTGTGCACCGATCATGGTATTTGGATCTAATGGGTTGCCTTGCTTGATGGCCGCCACGCGTGGCAATACACGCTCCATAAACTTGTCATAAATGGATTCTTGAATCAGCGCGCGGGAAGGGCAGGTACAGACTTCACCCTGGTTAAATGCAAATAGCACCAAGCCTTCTACGGCTTTATCCAGGAAGTCATCGTCAGCCGCCATGATGTCTTCAAAGAAGACGTTAGGTGATTTACCACCAAGCTCCAGGGTAGCAGGAATCAGGTTGCTTGCAGCTGCCTGGGCAATATAACGGCCAGTTGCTGTTGAGCCGGTAAAGGCGATTTTAGCAATACGCTTGCTGGTAGACAGCGGAGCACCCACTTCACGGCCATAGCCGTTAACGATGTTGATCACGCCTGGTGGCACCAGGTCTGCAATCACTTCCATCAAAATCAGTAAACTGATCGGTGTAAATTCTGCTGGTTTCATGACAACCACGTTACCGGCCGCCACGGCTGGCGCCAGCTTCCAGGCTGCCATCAGAATAGGGAAGTTCCACGGGATGATTTGACCAACCACGCCCAATGGTTCATGAAAATGATAGGCAACCGTGTTTTCATCCAGCTCGCTGATACTGCCTTCTTGCGCGCGCAAAGCACCGGCAAAATAACGGAAATGGTCAGCGGCTAATGGAATATCCGCATTCAGGGTTTCGCGAATCGGTTTACCGTTATCCACGGTTTCTGCAGTCGCAATCAGTTCAAGGTTTTGCTCAATACGGTCAGCGATTTTCAACAATAAGTTGGAGCGCTCAACCACAGAGGTTTTACCCCATTTATCTGCCGCCGCATGCGCAGCATCCAACGCCAGCTCAATATCTTCAGCACTGGAACGGGCAGCCTGTGTATACGGCTTGCCGGTAATTGGTGAAATCACATCAAAATATTCACCTTTGACGGGTGCCACCCATTTGCCACCAATAAAGTTGTCATACTTTGCTTTGTATGGGACTTTAACGCCCATCGCTTTAAGAAGATCCAAACTCATAGTTACTCCTGTGCTTTTTCTATTAATATCGTAGCAGAACTGCTCTCCAAACCGCTTACATTTAATCGCAATTTAATATCGCGATAAACATACACCCAAGCCTTATTTTACAAGGCCTGGCCGTCTGTTCGTGTGCTAAACATTAAACCTTCATAGTGACAAAAGCAAGCTTTTTGACATAAGTTTTTCATGATTTATAAGATATCAGAGTGGTGTTTTAGAATAGCTTTTGCAGGCCATTTGCACGACGTCTCTTGAATAAAAATCCCCTATAAATGATTTGGCGGCCAAGCGATTTATGGGTATAATCGCGCCTTCTTTCGGAGAGATGGATGAGCGGTTTAAGTCACCACCCTGGAAAGGTGGCATAGGGGCAACTCTATCGAGGGTTCGAATCCCTCTCTCTCCGCCAAATAGAAAAAGCACCCTGATGGGTGCTTTTTGCTTTAGTAGGCTTTTATGGCCTTTTAAAACCAGGTGACTATTTCTTTTTGGCAACTTTCTCTGGCTTGGGTAATGTATCCGCCAGAGATGCTTTTTTACCGCTGACAGTAATGTCTTTTTTCAAGTTTGCCATGGTCGCCTGACCAATACCGGGCACTTGATCTAGTTCATCGACAGACTTGAAACCACCGTTCTTCTTACGATATTCGATGATAGCTTGCGCTTTGGCAGGGCCAATTCCATTGAGGCTTTCTAATTCGGCCTGACTGGCGATGTTGATGTCCACGACTGCATACGCCGCTGGCAACAACGCAAAAAACATTAAATACCCTAAGATGATTTTCTTCATATATCCTCCTGATCGTTAGAATAAAAAAACAGGCCTTTTTGACCTGTTTTTATTCTACTCAGAGGCGGATATTGAAGAGGCCCCGACAGCTTAAATAAATTAATATTTGTTAAATATTTTTAATTATTGTGTTTATCGCAACAAGCGGATCGGGGGCTTGCGTGATTGGGCGGCCAATCACCAGGTAATGAGCGCCCAGGGATAAGGCTTGTTCTGGCGTCACTATTCTTGTTTGATCATCTTGGCTGGCTTCTTTAGGGCGGATACCTGGTGTTACCAGGCAAAAACCAGCTCCCAAGGCTTTTTTAAGCATTTCTGCCTCTTGTGCTGAGCATACAACCCCATCAAGGCCTGCTTGCTGCGTCAGCGTGGCTAAAGCCAGCACATGTTCAGGTAAAGAACGTTGTATCCCCAGGCTTTGTAACGTCGCTTCATCCATGCTGGTCAGTACTGTCACAGCGATAAGCAAGGGCGCACGCTCGCCAAATGCTTTATCCAGACCTTCACGTGCGGCCTGCATCATGGGCAAGCCACCGCTGGCGTGTACATTTAACATCCAGACGCCCAGGTTAGCAGCCGCCTGACAGGCTTTGGCGACGGTATTAGGGATATCATGAAATTTCAAATCCAGGAAAACATCATAGTGACGCTTAACCAGTGACTCGACAAACGCAGGGCCGGCAGCGGTAAATAGCTCCTTGCCGACTTTAAGTTTGCACAAAGTGGGATCGAGGCGGTCAACAAGAGCCGTGGCAGAAGCCGCATCGGCGTAATCCAGCGCTACTATGATTTTGCTATCAGTCATATATGATTTAAATATTTTGTTAAAAGGTACGCGCTATTTGCGCTTTAAGAGCTTGATATCGCGAATGGTGGCTTCGGTAGGCTCTGGTGGCAGTGATTCCCAGGCATTGCAGGCAGGGCATTGCCAGTGATACTGCTTAGCGCGGAAGCCACATTGGTCACAGTAGTAGGCTGCACGGTCACCAATCGCATTGCGCACGGTCTGTTGCATCAGTTGCAGGTCGTGTTGCGCATCATCTTGCATGGCACGCGCTTGTAGCAGTTGGTCCAGTGACTTCAGGCTGGGTTTACGGATCAACTCGTTACGTGCCAGTTTCGCCGCTTTTTCCGCGCCTTCAGTTTGCAGCGTGGCTTCGTAAAGCACGGACATGATGCTGCTGATCTGGTAAGTTTCGAGATATTGATGCAATTGGTTTAAGCCTTCGCCCAGGCCTTTGCCTACTTTATGATTGGTTTCAGCGTCAGCTTCGCCGTAAAGCAAGGCGTAGCTTTTAAGCATTTTTTGCGCGACCAGGCCCAAGTGTTCAGGGGATTGCATTTCTATGCGTTTCCAGAAGGCAATTGCATCCGTATGATGGCCTTGTTGCGCGGCAATATCGCCCAACAGCACATTGGCCCGCACGCAGTTTTTATTTGCATCCAAGGCTTGCTCTAGTTGTGTTTTTGCATGCGCCCAATCCTGGCTGATCATTGCATTGGCCGCCAGCTCACAATAGTATTGGGCTACTTCTTTGCGGTATGAGATGCCTGATGAGCGTTCCAACTCAATCGCAATGGTAATCGCTTGTGACCATTCACGCTCTTTCACATAGATTTCAAGCAGATGGCGTAAGGCAGCTTGCTCATAGCGCGTGTGACGCAGGGTCAGGAACAGCTCTTCCGCGCGGTCATACAGGCCTGCTTTGAAATAATCCTGCGCCAGTTCCACTTTGATTGACGTGGATTGCTGATCGGTCAATTCATAGTTTTCGAGCAGGTTCATGTGCAAGTGGATCGCACGGTCGGTTTCACCGGTGCGGCGAAACAAGCTACCGAGCACAAAATGCAGCTCCAGCGAGTCTTTATTGAGGTAAAGCGCTTCACTAAAGGCATCAACCGCCTTGTGGTACTGGTCTGCAATCAGCAGATTCAGGCCTTTGAAATACGTCGCTGGCAGGGAGGTGGATTCAGCAATCAATTGCTTAATATCCACACGGGCAGCAATCCAGCCCAAAGTAAAAAACAGTGGCAGAATCAATAGCCACCAATATTCAAATTCAACCAGCATAGGAGGTCTCTTTTCAGGTCAGGCTGTATTTTACCCAAGCAGACAGGGATACGCCATGTATAGCGACATCACAGGTAAAAAAAACGGTATCCGAAGATACCGTTTTTGTTTGCTACTTAATCACAAAAATTAAGATTCGATAGCATCGACGCGGTCACGCAACTCTTTACCCGCTTTAAAGTGTGGTACGTATTTAGCCGGAACCTGCACTTTGGTGCCGGTTTTCGGATTACGTCCCAAACGAGGCGGGCGGTAGTTCAAACTAAAGCTGCCAAAACCGCGAATCTCGATACGCTCACCTGTTGCCAGGTTTTCCGTCATTGCATCCAGGATGGTCTTGACGGATAACTCCGCATCTTTCAGCACTAATTGCGGAAAGCGCTGGGCAAGCAGGTCTATCAGTTCAGATCTTGTCATGATCTAAAGCCTTCTTATTTTTTGCTGTCCAGTTTAGCTTTCAACAAAGCACCCAGGTTGGTTGTGCCTGCAGAAGCTTCGTCAATCATCACATCATCAGCTTTAGCTTTCTTGGCTTTTGGTTTGCCAGCTTTGTCTTCGCCGATTGGTGCGCTGTTGCCGCTTGGATCTTCAGTCAACTGTTTAACGCCCAGGGAGGTACGCTCTTTCTCAACATCAATGCCCAGAATAACGGCTTGCAGCTCGTCACCTTTCTTGAAGTTGCGGATCGCTTCTTCGCCAGACTGTGTCCAGGACAGGTCAGACAAGTGGACCAAGCCATCAATGCCACCTGGCAAGCCAATAAACACGCCAAAGTCAGTGATAGATTTGATCTGGCCAGAGACTTTGTCACCTTTAGCATGGGTCGCAGCAAAGTCATCCCATGGGTTTGGTTTGCACTGTTTCATGCCCAAGGACAGACGACGACGGTCTTCGTCGATTTCGAGAATCATGACTTCAACTTCGTCACCCAATTGAGCGATTTTGCCCGGGTGGATGTTCTTGTTGGTCCAGTCCATTTCAGACACGTGTACCAAACCTTCAATGCCTGGTTCTACTTCAACAAACGCACCGTAGTCAGTCAGGTTAGAAACCTTACCGAACAGGCGTGTGCCTACTGGGTAACGGCGGCTCAATGCCACCCATGGGTCGTCGCCCAATTGTTTGATGCCCAGGGAAACACGGTTTTTCTCTTGGTCGAACTTCAGGATCTTGGCTTCAACTTCTTCACCAACGGTCAGCACTTCAGATGGGTGCTTCACGCGGCGCCATGCCAAGTCAGTGATGTGCAACAGGCCATCGATACCACCCAGATCCACGAACGCGCCGTAGTCGGTGATGTTCTTGACGACGCCGTCGCGGATCTCGCCTTCGGCCAGCT
>CAKZJM010000411.1 GCA_936943315.1 uncultured Methylophilus sp.
CCGCCTCTCCGCCGGGCGGGCATTGATTGATGTTGGCCTCGCCAGCAGCAATCGCCTTTGCATAGGGTTCGCAGCCCTCATAACCGCATTGGCGGCATTGGGTTTGCGGTAGCACGGCGTCTATTTGCGCAATCAAGTGCTCAGTATGCTCGGTCGCAGGCGCAGCCTGTCTGGCGTCAATCATGGTATGGCTGGGAGTCGGCATTCCATCCTCACGAAAATGGCCATTTCAAGCGTATTGCAAAGAATCTTATTATAACTGAAACATTGGGCGCGGATTGCCCGCAGGCATGCTGGCTAACGCTTGCCAAGGGGCGACAGGACTTAGCTTGGCTCAGTGAAGGTTAAACGCGGGTTCTTTGGCGTTCGGCCGCATAATCAGTTAAAATATTCGCTTTATTATTAAATGGCGCAAGGTATGTTAACGGGCAGTTTGGTCGCAATCGTGACTCCGATGTTTGAAGATGGTCGTTTGGATCTGGATGCCCTCAAAAAGCTGATCGATTTTCACGTCGATGCCGGCACCGATGGTATTGTGATTGTGGGGACAACCGGTGAGTCGCCTACCGTGGATGTGGATGAGCACTGCCTGCTGATCAAAACTACGATTGAGCATGTCGCCAAGCGTGTGCCAGTGATTGCCGGGACCGGCGCGAACTCCACTGCAGAAGCCATTGAGCTCACTGCCAAAGCCAAGGCCCTCGGCGCAGATGCCTGCCTGCTGGTGGCCCCTTATTACAACAAACCGTCTCAAGAAGGCTTGTACCAGCATTTTAAAGCCGTGGCTGAGGCCGTGGATATTCCACAGATTCTCTACAATGTGCCTGGCCGCACTGGCTGCGACTTGTCTAATGACACCGTATTGCGCCTGGCGCAGTTGCGCAATATTGTTGGCATTAAAGATGCGACCGGCGGCATTGAGCGTGGCACTGACTTGCTGCTGCGCGCTCCGGCGGAGTTTGCTGTTTACAGTGGAGACGACGCTACCTCACTGGCGCTGATGCTGCTCGGTGGCAAAGGCGTGATTTCCGTCACGGCCAATGTCGCGCCCAAGCTCATGCACGAGATGTGCGCACATGCTTTAAACGGTAACCTGGCCGCAGCAAAAGCAGCCAATGCCAAATTGTTTGCATTGCATCAGAAGTTGTTTGTCGAAGCGAACCCGATTCCAGTGAAATGGGTATTACAGCAAATGGGCTTGATTGCCACCGGTATTCGTTTGCCGCTGGTGAATTTGTCCAGCCAATATCATGAAGTATTGCGCAACGCCATGAAGCAGGCAGAGATTGCCGCTTGATTGAGCTAAAACTAAGTTAGGGTGAAATAAGTGAAATACATGAGTCATGTTTGGTTACAACGTGCAGTGCTGGTCGGTCTTATCACGGTACTGGCCGCTTGCGATTCCATCCCGTTTATCGATAACAGTTCGGATTACAAGGGCGCTGGCCGCTCTAAACCACTTGAAGTGCCGCCAGACCTGACCTCTGTGCGCACCAGCAGCACCTATAATGTGCCTGGCAGCACCAGCTACTCTGCTTATAGTCAGGGCCAGGAAGCCCAGGAGCAGAATGGGCCACAACCAGTATTGGCGGACATGAAAAACGTGCGCATGGTGAAAGCTGGCCAGCAACGCTGGCTGGTGGTGAATGCGCCACCGGAAAAAATCTGGCCTATGGTCCGTGATTTCTGGCTGGATCAAGGGTTTGCCGTCAAGGTTGAGAACCCGGAGCTTGGGGTGATTGAAACCGAATGGTTGCAATCTGATGCCATCAAGCCCAAAGAAGACAACCGTGGCTATGGCGAGAAGTTTGATGCCTGGCTGGATAAACTGTCCGGGTTTGCAGACAGACGTAAGTTCCGCACCCGCCTTGAACGTGGTGAGAAAGAGGGCACCACCGAAATTTATATGACGCACCGCACCGTGGCAGGCGCGCCTGACGATGGCAAAAACTATGTGACCACACAGTTGGGCGTGATTGATACTGGGTATCGTGCTGATGCTGCTGACAAGAAAAATACTGCCGGGCAGGAGTTTGATGCCGACCTCGATGCCGAATTGTTGCGCCGCATGATGGTGAAATTGGGTCTGGATGAGCAGAAAGCCGACCAGGTGATGACACAAGCCGCTTCTGACAAACGGGCAGATGTCATTAAAGAGTCAGACCAGAGCGTGACCTTGAAGCTGAACGAACCGTTTGACCGTGCCTGGCGCCGTGTCGGTTTGGCCTTGGATCGCATCGGCTTTGTCACCGAAGACAAAAACCGCTCTGAAGGTATTTTCTACGTCCGTTATGCCGATACGGATGCTGAAGATCCGATCAAGCAGAAAAAAGGCTTGCTGGAGCGCCTGAAATTCTGGGGCAGTGATGATGACGAGAAGAGCACTACGCCAGCAGAGGTGAAGTCGGGCGATAAAACCAAGTTCTGGAAGGGCACGGCTGACGGCGATAAATCGACCAAGCAGTATCATATCCAGGTGCTGGAGAACGCGGATGACACCACTGATGTGTACGTGTTGACGCCTGAAAACAAACGCAATACTTCCACCACGGCCAACCGTATTATTTCACTGCTATATGACCAGTTGAAATAAGCGAGGCAAGCTGTGCGATTCGCATCATTAGGCAGTGGCAGTGCAGGGAATGCCACTGTGGTAGAAGCCGGGGAAACCCGGCTTTTGCTTGACTGTGGTTTTAGTGTCAAAGAAACCGTGCAACGGCTGGCGCGGCTGCAACTGCAGCCTGAACAACTCACCGGCATTCTGGTGACGCATGAACATGACGATCATGCGCGGGGTGTGTTCAAGCTGGCGGCGCGCTATCAAATCCCGGTCTGGCTCACACATGGCACCTACAGCATGTGCCAGCGTTATCTGCCCACACAAGCGTTCCCTCTCAATATTGTAGATGCGCATACCTCTTTTGCCGTGCAAGACATTGAAGTGCATCCCTATCCTGTCCCACACGATGCCCGCGAGCCTGCCCAGTTTGTGTTTGGTGATGGTGAGCGCAAGTTTGGTGTATTAACCGATGTAGGCAGTGTCACGCCACATATTGTGATGATGCTGCAAGGATGTGATGGTTTGCTGCTGGAGTGTAATCATGACCTGGAAATGCTGCGGACCGGGCCTTATGCGCATTCCCTCAAAAAACGCGTAGGCGGCTGGCTCGGCCATCTCGATAACCAGACCAGTGCCCAGTTGTTAAGCCAACTGGATAATAGCAAGCTTAAACATCTGGTCGCTGCGCACCTGAGCGAGAAAAACAATACGCCTGCTTTGGCAAAGCAGGCGTTGAGTGAGGTGTTGCACTGTACCCATGACTGGGTGCAAATCGCCAGCCAGCAAGAGGGCCTGGACTGGCGTTCTTTATAGCGGAGTATTAATCCAGCACGGTAATTTGCTCGGACAAACGGATCATGCGCTCCACGGGTGTGACCCAGACAATGCCATCGCCGACATTGCCGGTATGGGCCACCTCTACGATAGTCTGTAAGATGCCTTCAACCAGCTCATCCGGCACCACCATGTAAAGATACACTTTAGGGCTGTAATCGGTCAGCTCTTCCCGCACTCCGACGCTGGGTTTTTGCAAGTGCGGTCCGCACCCCTCCATCTTGTTGACCGACATGCCGGGAAATCCCCTGATATTGCGCAGGGCTGACCGGATTTTTGGCAACCGGGATGGTTGGATCACCGCTTTGATTTCTTTCATATGAGTATCCTTAGCTCTTTCATCTCGGCAATCGTCGATTATGCCTCTATTCTGCTTTCTTCAAACTTACGGTACAAGGTGGGCACCACAATCAGGGTCAGCAAGGTAGACGTAATCAAGCCACCAATGACCACAATCGCCAGCGGACGTTGCACCTCGGCACCAGGGCCGGTCGCAAACAGAAACGGCACCAAGCCCAGCATGGCTACGGTCGCGGTCATCATCACGGGTCTGAAACGCTGGGCACAGCCTTTGCGGATCGCCTCCAGCTGACTCAGGCCTTCTTCCCGCAATGTGCGGATATACGAGACCAGCACCACCGCATTCAGCACGGCGATGCCCCATAACGCAATAAAGCCGACGGAAGCTGGGACTGACAGGTATTCACCCGTCACGAACAAGGCAATCACGCCGCCAATCGAGGCAAAAGGCAGCACCAAAATAATCATGGTGGCAAACCGTAGCGACTGGAACAGCAGGAACAGCAGGAAGAAAATGGCCGCGATAGTCACCGGAATAATAATCATGAGGTGGCCCATGGCTCGCTCCATGTTCTGAAACTGGCCACCATATTCCAGGTAGTAGCCATCAGGCAATTGCAGGCGCTGGTCCAGCACTTGTTGCAGTTCGGCAACAAAACCACCCAGGTCGCGGTCTTTCACGTTCACGCCAATCACAATCCGCCGCTTGGCTAACTCGCGGCTGATCTGTGCCGGACCATCCTTGACTTCAATATCCGCCACGTCATCCAGAGCGACGCGTGAACCATTGGGCGAGGTCAGCATGATATTGCGGATGGCTTCTTCGTTATTGCGGAAAGATTCCGGGTAGCGCACGGCCGCCGAGAATCTGCGCTGGCCTTCGAAAATCTCGGTGGCAATTTTGCCGCCAATGGCGGTTTCAACAATATCATGCACGTCAGCCGTGTTGATGCCGTGGCGGGCAATGGCCTGGCGGTCAATGGTGATATTAAGATATTGTTGCCCCGAGACTTTCTCTACCTTGATTTCAGTCGCGCCTTTAACTGAGCCGGCAATTTTGGCAATTTCATCCGCTTTCTGTTTCAGCGTATCCAGGTCTTCACCAAAAATTTTAACGGCTACATCGGCCCGCACCCCGGTCAGCAATTCGTCCACACGGTCAGAAATTGGCTGTGCCATGATGATTTGCACGCCGGGGATATATTTCTCCAGCACTGTCCGCATTTTTTCGGCAATATCGTCCTGAGTCCAGCCTTCAGGCCATTCCTCACGTGGTTTCAGGCTGATAATGGGGGTGGATTCATTTTGTGCCTGGGCATCGGCCGGGCTTTCGCCACGACCCAAGCCTGAAATGGCAGATTTCACGCCTGGCACTTGCTCCATGATCAGCTTCATCGCCTTGTTTTCCATTTTCATGGACTCTTCCAGCGAAATATTGGGCACACGGTTAATGCCCGGAACGATAGAGCCTTCTTTCATTTCTGGGATAAACGAAGTCCCCAGAAACGGGAACAGCGCTATGGTGCCGATGAACAACAGGGCAGAAAACAGAATGGTTTTCTTCTCGTTATTAAGGACCCAGTTCAAGGCAGAGAGGTAAGGCTTCTTGATAGTCTGGATCAGCTTGGTATCTTCGCCACTGCCGCCCTTCAGCACGTAAGAGCACAGTGCCGGGGTCATGGTCAGTGATAATACCAGCGACACAAACAAGGCGATGGCAATGGTGTAGGCGAGTGGTGCAAACATTTTGCCTTCCATGCCCTCAAGCGTCATCAACGGCAGGAACACCAGAATGATGATGCCAACGCCAAATAATACTGGCGTCGCCACTTCGCTGGCCGCTTCCAATACGACGCGGATTTTGCTCTCATCCTTGCGGTGACCCAGGTGATGGAAGGCGTTTTCAACCACAACCACCGAACCGTCGACCATCAAGCCAATCGCAATCGCCAGGCCGCCGAGTGACATCAGGTTGGCAGAAATACCATAATGGTTCATCACCATAAAGGTAATCAGTGGCGTCAAAATCAACGTCCCGACCACAATCAGGCTGGAGCGCACGTCACCTAAGAACAGGAACAGAATCACAATGACCAGGATAATGCCTTCAATCAGCACCTTGGTCACGGTATGCAATGCGGCGTCCACCAGTTCGCTACGGTCGTAATAAGGCACGATTTGCAAGCCGTGAGGCAGCATGCCTTTGCTGTTGATTTCTTCTACCCGCGCCTTGATACGGCTCACCACTTCTTTGGCGTTACCGCCACGCATCATGATCACAATGCCGCCTACCGATTCGGTGTCGCCGTTCTTAAGCACCACTCCGACACGTACTTCGTGGCCGATAGTGACTTCGGCCACGTCGCGGATATACACAGGGATGCCGTTTTCCTCTTTAAGCACCATGTTGCGGATATCGTCGAGGTTTTGCACCAGGCCGACACCACGGATCAGGTATTGCTCGGCATAGTGAGGGAGAATACCGCCACCGCTGTTGGCGTTGTTACGCGCCAGCGCTTCATACACATCTTTGAGCTTGATCGAAAAGTGCGTCATGCGGTCTGGATTCACCAGCACCTGGTATTGCTTGACATAGCCGCCTTGCGAGTTGATTTCAGCCACGCCAGGAATGCCACGCAGCAATGGACGTACGACCCAGTCCTGAATGGCGCGTCTTTCAGTCAGATCTTCGCGGGTCAGTGCTTTTTTGCCATCGCTGGGTTTATCCAGCGTAAATTGATAGACCTCGCCCAGGCCGGTGGAGACCGGACCCAGGATGGGCGTCACCCCTTGGGGCATACGCTCCATGACTTCCATCAGGCGTTCCATCACCAGTTGACGGGCAAAATACACATCGGTGCTGTCAGTGAATACCAGCGTAATCAGCGACAAGGCATTTTTGTTCACCGAACGCATTTCGGTCAGGCCGGGCAGCCCCGTCATGGCGATTTCCAGTGGCACGGTGATAAACCGTTCTACTTCTTCTGGTGACTTGCCCGTGGCTTGAGTCGCAATCATGACCTGGACATTGGTCACATCCGGAAAAGCATCGACAGACAGTTTGTTAACAGCAAATAAACCGGCACCAATCAGCGCGATGGCAAGCACCAGCACGATGAGGCGCTGTTTAAGGGCGCCACGAATTAAAGATTCAATCATGCCTTACTCCATTTCTTTGCGCTTACGCTCATTATTGACGTGGAAAGCGCCATCCAGCACGATTTGATCCCCAGGCTGCAAGCCTTGTAACACTTCTCTCTGGCCTTGATAAGTCCGGCCCAGCGTCACTGGCAGCAGTTTATATTGTGTGGGTTTCATGGTTTGTACAAACACATGGTCCGCATTGTTTTCACGCACCACCGCAGTGGCAGGCACGGCTACCACTTTTTCCGGTTTGGCTTCGAGCAAAATGGTAATCAGCATGTCTGGCTTGAGCAGCATTTTGTTGTTGCTGATATTGGCGCGCGCCATCACCGTACGCGTGGCAGGGTTCACAATATCGCCGACAAACGCCAGGGTGCCGCTCAGTTCGGCATCCTCCAGCGCAGGCACTTCAATATTGATGGTCTGGCCTTCGCTGATATGGGCGATTTGCTGCTCCGGGATTTCTGCCACGGCCCACACGTGTGACAAATCCGCAATCACGAACAACTCTTCTGCAGGGGCGACAACCTGGCCCAAGCGTGCTTTGCGCTCAATCACCGTGCCGGTAATTTTGGAGTTAACCTGGCTGGTCGACATACCACTGTTGGCCAAGCCCAGCTGGGAGATGCTGTTAGGCGCCATGCCCAATACCAGCAACTGGTCACGGGCGGCATTCAGCTCAGCATTGGCGGCGTTGAGTTCACCTTCACGACGCTGCAATTCGGCTTGGCTGATCACGTCAGCTTCGAGTAGCTGTTTTGCCCTATCAACTGCTTTTTTATGTAGCTGCATCTGCTGGCTGGCTTTAATGTAGCTCAATTGATATTGCGCCAGCTCGGTACTCTTGATGGTGGCCAGGCGCTGACCCGCTTTGACCTCGTCGCCCAGTTTGACATCGAGCGTGCTGATACGGCCCGTAATCGAGGCGCCAGCCCGCGATTCATATTGCTCATCGACCTGGATACGGCCAGGAATGCGCAGCGTATCGATAAACTCTATTTCAGTCACCGGGCCGGTTTTAACATTGGCCTGCAGTTCTTTGGTCAAAGTGACCAGGCTGGGGTCGACCACTTCTTTTGTTTGCGGTGCCGGGGCAGGTTTTTCGGAGCACGCCGTAGACATCACCGCCAATGCGGCAGTGAACAAGGTTGAAAATAACACGCGAGACATGACCATCCCCTTATGGTTGAACCAAATCAGAACCGATGAACCGTTCGATTTGCAAGACACTGAAAAAATAATCGAATTTGGCAATCAGATAGTCTCTTTTGACATCACGATTGACGCGTTGCGCATCCAGGTATTCCAGGATGCCGCGTTCTCCGAATTTATAAGCTGCTTCTGCGCGACTCAAGGTCGCTTGTGATTGCTGCAACAAGCCGTTTTCAAACACTTTGAGCTGGTTACTCGCGATCACATTGCGCTGGTATGCGCTATCAATCTCTTTGCGTAATACCTGTTTTTGCAAACGGATATTGGCATCCGCCTCTTCAATGCCAGCCGCCGCCTGCGCAATCTGGCCCTCACGACGGTTCCACACCGGCAAAGGCACCACCACACCTACCCGGAACGTGTTCAGGTCAGGGTCCTGGGTGAAGTCAGATTTCAAGGTCAGCCCGGGAAAACGCAAGGCCTGTTCAAGTTTGAGCTTGGCTTCGGCACTATCTTTGGCCGTGATCAGCTGTTGCAGATAAGGATTGTTTTCGGCCGATTGACGTAACTCGGTGATGCTGGGCAAGGTTGCAATCGTTGGCAGGTCCGATTTGACTTCAAAGCTATCAGGCATATTGCCTATCATGCCGCGCAAAATCGCCTTGGCTTCCTCAATGCGGGTTTGAGCACTGGCATAGTCACGCTCGGCGGCGAGCAATTCGGTATCCGCTTTAATCAGCTCGTACCTTGCCGCCTCACCCACCTCGACTTTGCGTTTAATCTTGGTCTGGATTTCTTGCAAGACACCAAGGTTCGCACCCAGCATCTGCAAAATCTGCTGGCGTAACAACACGGTTAAATAGGCTTGCTTGATCAGGTTGCGTAGGTCGAAACTGGTGGTTTGTATGCCTTTTTCCGCGTAGGTTAATTGCTGCTCGGCCAGTTCGCGCCGTGAAGCACGCGTGCCCGGAAAGTCCAAGGGTTGTGAAATGGTGACCCCGTAATTTCTTTCGGTGGCACCAGGCGTTGGTGCATTTCGGTAGTTGGCTGGGCCAGCCATCAACTCAAGGTCCGGGTTATAGAAAGATCGAGCGACCGTGATACCTGCAGCTGCGGCTTCAGCCTGCGCTTTGCTGACCGCCAGCATCGGGTTTTCGGCTACAGCTTTATCCAGCAGGGTTTTTAGGTCAAAAGTAGGTTCTGCAAACGCTACGGGAGTAAGGCAGCAATACAGCCACAACAGCTTGCATGCTTTCCGCCAGCGGGTCTGACTTAACATAACGATCCTTTTTCAGGTGATGGTTCATGCCATCATGTCACAATCACCTTAATTTATTATTAAAATAATTTCAGCCACCGTTCAAAGTGAGCTGCAGCTGAAAAGAAGAGAGAAAAGTGTTAAGCGAGTTGGGGAGGGCGGTCAAGCCAGAAAGCCAGCTCCAGATGGTAGGTGGCTAAATGATGTTCGGGAGGGAGAAAAGTGGTTTTATGGAGGGGGTAACTAAAGCCGGGTAATACGATTTTGTCGACATCGACCTCAGCGATTTCCAGCATGTCTATGCAGCCGCCCACCTCGCCATAGTCCGCAGAGAGGCTGTCATCAATCGCATTCGAGAGGCTGGTGGTCGCGATACCAGTTTCTAAAAGCGAAGTGGTGACCGCCGGTTCGGCAGCCGTTGTTTGCAAGGCAAACAATAAACACAACACATGTAGAAAATAAAAAATCTTTTGCATGTACAAAATCATTCTGTCAGGCAATACATTTGCAGCAATAAGTATACCAGTATTGCCTAAGAACCTAACGTATTGATTTTATTTAAAGTCGGTGACCGTTTGATTCTTGAGAGTCGCACGGTGAAGATATTTGCACCAGATAAGTGCGAAAAAACCACAGCGGCATCCTAATAGATGCCACTGTGGTCTCAAAGTTCAGCCAGTTCAGGCTGAAATCGTTTCTTCTTTAAAAACCAGTTTGATCTGATCGTGATCGTCGATATCAATATGGACGTGACCACCTTCGCTCAAGCGGCCAAACAGCAACTCGTCCGCCAACGCTTTACGGATGGTGTCCTGAATGAGTCTGGCCATTGGGCGTGCGCCCATCAGCGGATCAAAGCCTTTTCTACCCAGGTAGGCTTTCAGTTCATCACTAAAAGTGACATCGACTTTTTTCTCGTGCAACTGGTCTTCAAGCTGCATGAGGAATTTATCCACCACACGCAAGATCACTTCCTGATTGAGCGCGCCGAACGATACGGTGGCATCCAGACGGTTACGGAACTCAGGACTGAACAGACGTTTGAGGTCAGCTGCTTCGTCGGTGACATCTTTGCTGTTGGTAAAGCCTATGCTGGCTTTAGACAGGTTTTCAGCACCGGCATTGGTCGTCATGATAATCGTCACATTGCGGAAATCTGCTTTGCGGCCGTTGTTATCGGTCAGCGTACCATGGTCCATGACTTGCAACAGGATATTGAAAATATCCGGATGAGCTTTTTCAATCTCGTCCAACAGCAAGACACAATAAGGTTGCTTGGTCACGGCTTCAGTCAGCAAGCCGCCCTGGTCAAAGCCCACGTATCCCGGAGGCGCACCAATCAGGCGGGAAACCGCGTGGCGCTCCATGTATTCCGACATATCAAAACGCAGCAACTCAATGCCCAGAATATAAGCCAGTTGTTTGGCAACCTCGGTTTTACCGACCCCGGTCGGGCCTGCGAACAGGAAGCTACCGATCGGTTTGTTACCGTTGCCTAG
Source organism: uncultured Methylophilus sp. (assembly GCA_936943315.1). Classification (GTDB taxonomy): domain Bacteria; phylum Pseudomonadota; class Gammaproteobacteria; order Burkholderiales; family Methylophilaceae; genus Methylophilus. Next base: position 10,748 of record CAKZJM010000411.1, read on the forward strand.
GCCGCTACGTGCCATCTTAACGGCAGAAGCCAGCACTTCAATCGCTTTGTCCTGACCAAACACCACGGCCTTGAGGTCGCGTTCCAGGGTTTTAAGCGCATTGCGGTCGTCGCTGGAAATGTTTTTGGGTGGAATGCGTGCAATTTTGGCAATGATTTCTTCAATCTCTTTATTGCCAATGACTTTCTTCTGCTTGCTCTTAGGCAAGATGCGTTGCGCAGCACCGGCTTCATCAATCACATCAATCGCCTTGTCTGGCAAATGACGGTCATTGATGTACTTGGCTGACAACTCCGCGGCCACAGTTAAGGCACTCGCGCTGTATTTCACGCTATGGTGTTCTTCAAACTTGGCTTTCAGGCCTTTGAGGATTTCAATGGTCTCGGCCACGCTAGGC
>CAKZJM010000412.1 GCA_936943315.1 uncultured Methylophilus sp.
GTTTCGCCACGTGCCTGCAAGGCTTCAACGACCTTCACCGTGCCTTCAATGGCAATGCCTTCTTCGTCTGAAGTAATGAGTAAGCCAATCGACCCAGGATGATTCGGGTTCTCGGCGATAAACTCTTCTATGCTCGTAATAAACGCGGCGAGAGAGGTTTTCATATCTGCGGCGCCACGGGCGTAGAGCATGCCGTCTTTAATCGTCGGTTCAAACGGCGGGGTATGCCACTGGTCTAATGGGCCTGTGGGCACAACATCGGTATGCCCGGCAAACACAATCAGTGGTCCGCTGCTGCCGCGACGGGCATAAAAATTATCCACCTGGCCAAAACGCATGCGTTCAATCTTGAATCCTAGCGGCTCCAGGCGCGCAATCATGGCTTCCTGGCAACCGGCATCTTCCGGGGTCAGTGAGCGGCGTTTGAGCAGGTCAATGGCAAGATCCAGTGTTTTTGACATAAGCTTATTTCCCGGAAAACAGTTGAGCGTACTCGGTTTCATTAAAACCTAGTGCGATGATGGTGTCGTTATTCACCACGATAGGGCGCTTGATGACGGAGGTTTTTTCTTGCATCAGGGCTTGTGCCGAAGCAGCATCAACCACGGCATTTTTTTCGCTTTCACTGAGGTTGCGCCAGGTCATGCCGCTGCGGTTGACCAGTTTTTCCCAAGGCTGTTGTTGTAGCCAGGATTGGGCGGTGGCTGTATCCAACCCCATTTTTTTAAAGTCGTGGAACTCGTAAGCAATCGCGTGCTGGTCCAGCCAGTCACGGGCTTTTTTGACAGTGTTGCAATTGGGGATGCCGTACAGTTTCATGGCGAATCATCAGAGGGAAAGCGCTTATTTTACCAGCCTGTGGTAAGGGTGTTGCAATTTATTGTGCTGTCAGGCGTGGCTTAGAACAGGCTTTGAGTGGTGGATTTCAACTGCAATTCACTGAAAACATCAAACAGGAACTTCTGTTCAACGGGTCTGGAAAACAGGAAACCTTGCATCTGGTCGCAGGCAATGCTGGCCAGTGCCAGTCGTTGGTCTTCGTCTTCAACGCCTTCTGCCACCACATTCAAATCCAGGGCGTGTGCCAGTTTTACAATGGCTTCAACGATGGAAAGTGAGGTGCGCGAAGTGGCCACACCTTTGGTGAGCGTGCGGTCAAGCTTTACTTCGCTGATTTCAAGGTCCTGCAGATGTGTCAGGCTGAACGGGTGCAGACCAAAATCATCGAGGGAGATTTTAAGGCCCTGTTTTTTAAAGCGGCGCAAAGTCTCTTTGAATTGGGCTTGATGGTGAATCGCATTGGTTTCCGAGACTTCCAGAATCAGGTTGCGCGCTTCTACCTCGTGTGACTCCAGAATCGACTGAATCAGGGAACTCAATTGCTTGTTGCGGAACTGCTGGTTGGACATGTTGACTGAAATACTCAGGTCTATGCCGCGGTCACGCGCCAGCTTGATGGTGCTACAGGCTTGCGAAATCACCCAGGCGTTGATTTCTTCAATCATACCAAAGCGCTCAGCCGCCTCAATAAAGCTATTAGGCGAGAGCAGGCCACGTGTCGGGTGTTGCCAGCGTAACAGCGCCTCGGCCCCGTGCACAAGCCGGGTCAGCGAGTCCACTTTGGGCTGAAACAGTAACCTGAACTCCTGTTCGCTAATGGCATTTTTGAGTTCGACGCGAGTTTGCTGCATTTTGTCCGAAGCTTGCTCGATTTCTGCATCAAAAAAGCGGTACTGGTTTTTGCCATTCTCTTTGGCTTTGTACATGGCGGCATCGGCATTCAATTTGAGTTTTTGCAGGTTGCCGTCCTGTGGGTACATGGAAACGCCAATGGAGCAGGAGATTTCAATCACGTGGTCTTCAATGATAAACACTTCACGCAGCGCATCGATAATGCGCTGGATCACCGTGACCACACTTTGGTGGCTTTCGATTTCACTGAGTACGGCAATGAATTCATCACCGCCAGCACGCGCAACGTAATCGCAATTACGGATGGCATTGCTGATGCGCTTGGAGACTTCAATCAGTAACAGGTCGCCAATATGGTGGCCAAACTGGTCATTGACGGGTTTAAAGTGGTCTAGGTCTATATAGGCCAGCGCCAGCGATTCGCCGTTACGGTCACAACGCTTGGCGTTGATGATCAGGTGCTGGTTCAGGGCATCACGATTTGGCAAGTGCGTGAGCGGGTCGTAAGCCAGAAACTTCTTGTTGACCGTTTGCGTGTTGCGGAAGGTTAGTTTACTTTGGGCGAGGTCAACGTTGCGCTCATAAAAGATCACCAGGATAAACGAGGTGACGAACAGCAATACGGGAACCAGCACCAGCAATAACATCAGGTAGTTTCCGGCCTGGTCGCTGGGCTGGCCGATCAGCATGTTGTTATGCACGATGCTGAGGTTGATCGCGGTGTGGGAGGCCAGGAAGCCAAGGGCAATTTCTGCCGAAAATATCCATTTCAGGCGTTGCAATGCTTTGCCTTCATAGCTTTTTAACCAAAGCATGGTCACAATCGCCAAAGCAGAAGTCAGGCACGCCAGGAAGAGGGCAAATAATGCTGTCCAGGTATCAATGCGGATATTGATGGCCCCGGCACTGATCTGGAAAAAATAAGACAATAAATAGCCGCTCACGCCCGTGGCCAGCGAAGCATATAGCAAATCACTGACAGGCAGTTTTTTCTTGTTAACGGTCTTGAGTAAATAGAGGGAAAGTAAATACGCGCACAGCAGGCTACCGATAAAATCTACCGGATGTTGCGTAATTTTAGGGATGTTGTCTGAAGCGAACTGGTAGCCAGTATGTAGCAGAAAGATACCGGCAGCCGTGATGGCCGAATATTTTTTGAGCAGGGCATCGTGGTCCTTTGCGGTCACGATACGCAAATGATCAACCAGCTTAAATGCAAAATAACATCCGATGACACTGGATGTGAAGAGCAGCAAAATAAGCATGTGTGTTGGGATCATAAAATTGCACGGTCATTGTGATTGTTAGTGGTGTGACTCTACTGCGTTTTGTTTCCTGCCTGCTAATTCTCCATACTTAATACAATCAATACATAAAACGGTTGGTGAGAATCACTCTTAATATCGGCCCGTCAGTTCAATAACTTGAGCCGGGAAATATTCCTCAGTGATTCTCTGGTGCTGCGCTTAACCTTTAAACGCCACGCAATAACTCATTGATGCCGACTTTGCCCAGTGTTTTGGCATCGACTTTTTTCACGATCACTGCACAGTAGAGGCTATATTTGCCATCGCTTGAAGGCAGGTTGCCAGAAACCACGACTGAGCCAGCGGGCACACGGCCAAAATGAACTTCACCGGTTTCGCGGTCGTAGATTTTGGTGGACTGGCCAATGTAAACACCCATGGAGATCACGCAGTTGTCTTCAACCACTACACCTTCAACCACTTCAGAACGGGCACCGACAAAACAGTTGTCACCAATAATGGTTGGGCCTGCTTGCACTGGCTCCAGCACGCCGCCAATGCCTACGCCGCCCGACAGGTGTACGTTTTTACCGATTTGCGCGCAAGAGCCCACAGTCGCCCAGGTATCTACCATGGTGCCTTCGCCCACGTAAGCACCAATGTTCACATATGAAGGCATCAACACGGCGTTTTTCGCAATAAAAGAGCCTTTACGTACAATCGCATTCGGCACGACGCGGAAGCCACCGGCCTTGAAGTCTTCTTCAGTGTAGTTGGCAAATTTTGGATCGACTTTGTCAAAATAGCGCGTCACGCCATCATCCATCAAATAGTTGTCTTTCAGGCGGAAAGACAACAGCACCGCTTTTTTGATCCACTGATGGGTTTCCCATTGCTGGGTATCACCGATGCGGGTGGCCACGCGCAGTTTGCCTGCATCCAGATCGTCCAGCACAGAAGCCACGGTGGCTTTGATGTCGGCTGGGGCATTGGCTGGGTTGATGTTGGCGCGGTCTTCAAAAGCCGCTTCAATAATGCTTTGACGTGGATCCATGATGTTCTCTAATTGATTCGGTTAAATAACAATGAAACCCGAAATTTTAACCTAATTTCGATGGCTCAGGGGCCGCAGATATCTGTGACCCCTGACAAGCTGAAGTTTATTTGTTTTTGGCGGCCTGGTAGAGGGGCATGACTTTAGGCATCATCGCTTGCAAATCAGCGATACGGCTTTCGCCAGAGGGGTGGGTGCTCAGGAATTCAGGTGGTTTGGAACCACCGAGCGCATTCATCTTTTTCCAGAGTGTAATCGAGGCCTCCGGGTTGTAAGCAGCACGTGCTGCGAGCTCCAGCCCCATTTCATCCGCCTCATGCTCTGCTGTGCGGCTATTAGGCAGCGTCAGTGCGACGGCAGCCACCGTGCCGCCTAAAGCCAGCGCGGTGGTCGCGTTGTCAGCATTTTTAGTGGCAACGCCGACGGCGGCAGCCAAGCCCAGTAAACCATATTGCTGGGCTTTTGCGCGTGACATCTGTTCGCGGACGTGTTCACGCAGGGCGTGAGAAATTTCATGACCCATGACGGCAGCAAGTTCGTCATCGGTCGGCTTGATTTGCTCTAACAGCCCGGTGTAGACCATGATTTTACCACCCGCCATGCAATACGCATTGACCTCTTTGCTATCCATGACGTTGACCTCCCATTTCCACTTGAGGGCATCTGGTCGGAAGACACCAACCTGCGCAATCAGGCGGTTTGCGATTGCGCGTACACGCTGCGTTTCCTTGCTGTCGGTATTGAGGGTCTTTTTATCCTGGGCATCTTTGACCGTCTTTGTATACGCCAATGCCGATTGCTCTTCAGCCTCTTTTTCAGAGACCAGCCCCACATATTGCTTACGCTCAACCCCTACCGCACCTGATTTTGTCGTGCTTGTAGTAGTACAGCCAGGTAACAGCAACAGGCTTGCAAGTATGAGTGAAAGAGCGGTACGTGTTTTCATCACCATAGGTTTATCTCACTTTGTTTAATTGCATACGAACGCTAAAAAACGAGTATGTTTAATCATGATGCCAGGCTTTTTTAATCCATTTTTAAAAATGAATTAGATTTTTACCTGCGATCCTAGTTCGACCACGCGGTTGGGCGGCAGTTTAAATTGGTTGGTAATGGTTTCTGCCGTGCGGAACAAGCCAATAAAAATTTTCTTGCGCCAGAAAGCCATGCCCGGTTTGTCTGAAGCAATCAGGATTTCCTTGCCGATAAAGAAAGAAGTATCCATGGTGTCCATGGTCAGGCCGGAAGATTCTGTCAACGCCAGGTCGCGCGGGAGGTCAGGTTCATCCATATAGCCATAACGCAGGGTGACACGGTAAAAGCCATAAGGTAGCGTTTCTACGGCAACACGTTCTTCCTGGCTGGTGTAAGGGTAATCCTCAAAGCGCACCGTCAGGATAATCATTTGCTCATGTAACACCTTGTTGTGCTTGAGGTTGTGTAACAAGGCATGCGGCACGCCGTCCGGGTTAGGGGTCATAAAAACGCCTGTACCGTTGACGCGTGCTGGCGGATGCGCGCCTATGGCCTGAATGAACGGAATCAGCTCCATGGATTCTGATTTCAGGATGCTATATAACAAGCGGCGGCCTGTTTTCCAGGTGCGCATCAGCGTGAAAATAATCAGGCCGATCAGCAAGGGCACCCAGCCCCCGTCAGGAATCTTGAGGATGTTGGCGGCAAAGAAGGAAAGGTCTATGACCAGGAATAGCGTAATCAGGCTGGCAGTTTTGAGCTTGCTCCATCCCCACAGGTGATGAAAGACAACCGCAGCGAGCAGGGTGGTAATCACCATGTCGCCTGTCACGGCAATGCCATAGGCCGCAGCCAGGTCGCCCGAGCTGCCAAAAATCAACACCAGCCCCATCACCGCGACCATCAAGCCCCAGTTGACACGCGGCATATACACCTGGCCTTCGGTTTTTTCTGAGGTGTGCGCGACGTGCATGCGCGGGATAAAGCCTAATTGCAGGGCCTGGCGGGAGACTGAAAACGCGCCGGTAATCACCGCCTGCGAAGCAATCACGGTGGCGAGTGTCGCCAGGATAATCAGCGGGAACAGTGCCCAGTCTGGCGCCAGGTGGTAAAACGGGTTCTGGATAGATTCGGGTTCAGCCAGGATCAGCGCGCCTTGCCCAAAGTAGTTGCAGATCAGGGCAGGCAATACAAACAGAAACCAGGCCAAGCGGATCGGTTTGCGGCCAAAATGGCCCATGTCGGCGTAGAGCGCTTCGGCCCCCGTGACCGCCAATACGACGGCGCCTAAGGCGATAAAAGCGATTTTTGGTTGCGTGTAAAAAAACAGGAAGGCGTAGGCAGGACTTAAAGCTTTGAGAATTTCGGGATGATGAGTAATGTTGATGACACCGAGAATCCCCAGTACGGCAAACCAGGTCAGCATAATCGGGCCAAAAAATGCGCCCACAACCGCAGTGCCCTTGCTTTGTGCCCAGAATAGGACAAACAGGACGCACAAGGTAATCGGCACGATCCAGCTATCGAGCTGGGGCGCCGCCACTTCAAGTCCTTCAACGGCTGAAAGCACTGAAATGGCCGGGGTAATCATACCATCCGCATAAAACATGCAGGCCCCGATGATGCCCAGCATCATGATGCGCTTGCGCTGTTCGGGCTCTCCCCCGGCATAACGGCTGGCCAGTGAAAGTAGCGCCATAATCCCGCCTTCGCCGCGGTTGTCTGCACGCATGATAAAGGCAACATATTTGAAGGACACGATGAGCAGCAAGGCCCAGGTGATCAGCGACAAGATGCCGTATACGTTATCTTGTGTCAGTAGCAGCGGATGGTGGCCGACTGCAAACACTTCTTTCATGGTGTAGAGGGGGCTGGTGCCAATATCCCCGAAGACAACGCCTAGCGCGGCAAGCGCCATGGTATGGAGCGCCGTTTGCTGATTTTTTGTGTGGTCCATTGTGTGAACAGCTGAAGACAAACGATTATTATCGGTCAATTTTAAAGCTTCACCAAAAACTTTGACAGAAATAACAACTTTGACAGAAATCCTAAACCGCAGCCAGGGTTTTTTGGATAAACCGTCAAAGTAAATCAGTCCCTACAGTTATTTTTGTCAGGCATGACATTGGTAACCACTACTTGCGCCTCACCCCGGTGCAAGGTCAGTTGCAAATGTTCACCGGCTTCCAGTTGGCTGGCGTCGGTCACGGCATGCCCATTGTGTTGCTGCACAATGGCATAACCACGTGCCAACACCTGATGCGGATTGAGTTGTTGCAGGCTCGTCGCATAGTGCTCCAGTTTTCGGCGTCGCGCTTGTAGTAATTGTTGCATGGCGAGCTGCAAACGGTGTTGCCATTGTTGCAGGAATTGTTTTTGTTGTTGCAACTGCTGCATGGGAGAAACCAGTCGGCGTGACAGGTAATCCAGCGTTTGTGCATGCTGGCTTAACAGGGATTGCATGGTGCGCATGAGCTGCAGCCGTGATTGTTCCACTTGTTGGCGTAGCTGCGACTGGTCTGGACAGGCCAGTTCGGCGGCTGCTGTGGGCGTGGCTGCACGCAGGTCAGCCACAAAGTCGGCAATGGTGAAGTCGGTTTCATGGCCCACACCACTGATGGTTGGCAGGCGGCAGGCGGCAATCGCACGCGCGACCACTTCTTCATTAAACGACCATAAGTCCTCAATACTGCCACCACCACGGCAAATCAACAGGGTGTCGACTTCCTGGCGCTGGTCGGCCAGCTGAATGGCCTGTGCGATGAGTTCGGCAGATCCTTTGCCCTGGACTGGCGTCGGGTAAATAATCACTGCCATGCCGGGATAACGTCTACGGATGGCCGTTAATACATCGCGTAACGCCGCCGCATCGGGCGAGGTGACGACGCCTATGCGTTGCGGGTTGGCTGGAATGGGTTTTTTACGCGATGCCTCAAACAGGCCTTCTGCCTGCAAACGCTGTTTGAGTTGCTCAAAGGCCTCATACAACTTACCCAGGCCTGCCGGTTGTAAAAACTCTATGGTCAGTTGAAAGTCCCCGCGGGCTTCATACAAGGTGACAGTCGCCCTGGCTTCAATCAGGTCGCCCTCACGCGGCAGGCTGCCCACCAGGCTGTTACGGCCTTTAAACATGACGCAGCGCACCTGCGCACGCTCATCCTTGAGTGAAAAATA
>CAKZJM010000413.1 GCA_936943315.1 uncultured Methylophilus sp.
ACCTGAATCACGCGGCCACTTTCAGCCTGTGCTGTCATGGGGCCAAATTTTTTATTAATGGCTTCAACCACATTGTTAGCGGTAGAAAAGTCACTTTCTTTCAGTTCGAGTTTGACAATATCCTGATGCAGCAGCGTATTCGGCAGGGCGCGTTCAACGGTCGCTCCTTCAGAGATACGGCCTACACTTAAATGGTTAATCTGGGTCTGGCTACCATTGGCGGCAGCACCGACACCTCCCACCACCAGGTTACCTTGCGACATGGCGTAAATCTGGCCATCCGCGCCTTTGAGCGGCGTCATCAGTAAGGTACCGCCGCGCAAGCTTTTGGCATTGCCCATGGAAGATACCGTGACATCCAGTGTCTGCCCAGGTTGTGCAAAGGCGGGCAGGGAGCTGGTGACCATGACGGCCGCCACGTTTTTAAGTTGCAGGCTGGTGCCAGGCGGGATGGTGATCCCCAGCTGGTTCATCATGCTGATAATGCTTTGTACCGTGAACGGTGTTTGTGTGGTCATGTCGCCCGTGCCATCCAGACCGACGACCAGGCCGTAACCAATCAACTGGTTGGCACGCACCCCCTGAATATTGCTGATATCCTTGATCCGCTCAGCCCGGGCAAGAGGTGTGATCATCATCAGGCCGATTGCCAGCAGCGCAATCATGCGTCTGCCGCGCTGGGCGCGATGGAAAAAAGTCTGTGTGGTTGTTGGCATGATCAAATCTCCTACAGTGGAATCATGCTCAGGAAAAAGCGTGAAAACATGGATAACACTTCTGCAGCATCCATTTTGGTATTGCTGCGGTATTCGATGCGCGCATCAGCCACCTTGGTAGAGAGCACTTCGTTGCCTATGGTGATCATGTCTGGGTTAACCACGCCAGAAAACCTGACGTATTCAGTGCCTTTATCAAAGCCTACCTGTTTCTCCCCGCTGACCACCAGATAGCCGTTAGGCAGCACGTCAGTCACAGTGGCAGTGACAGAGCCGCTAAAGGTGTTGCTGGCATCGGCAGTCGCTTTGTCTTTAAACGAAAGCGCAGAGCTTGCATTGAATGCGGATTTTGGCACGTTGTGGCCAAATAAACCGGTGACAGACGCTGCGGTTGAGCCGTCTTTGGTTTGCTCGTTGTCAGAGGCTTTGTTTGCAGTGGTGTTTTCTGCAATACGGATCGTAACAATATCGCCAACATAACGTGGGCGGCGGTCTTCAAACAATGGACGATACGCGGCATTATTAAAAATGGAACCCTCAGTGCGTGCATCCGGGCGCGCCATCGCGACGCGAGGCGTTTCCGGCTTCTGTACAATACTTGAAGGCGTAATTGAGCAGCCATTCAATAACTGAGAAAATGCCAAACAAAGTAGTAAGCTCATGATCGTTCTATTCATCATTTGAGTGACCCTCAAGCAGGGATTACATCTGCGACAGTTTTTGCAGCATCTGGTCAGACGTCGTGATCGCCTTGCTGTTAATTTCATACGCACGCTGGGTTTGAATCATGCTCACCAGTTCTTCCACCACATTCACGTTAGAGGTTTCTACATAGCCCTGTGACAGCAAACCGGCACCATTGGTCCCTGGTGTGTTGGTGTTAGGGTTGCCGGACGCAGTGGTTTCTACATACAGGTTTTCACCTTTAGCCTGCATCAGTTTTGACTCTACAACATATAT
>CAKZJM010000414.1 GCA_936943315.1 uncultured Methylophilus sp.
CTTGCGTGGCGTGGTCAATCTTGCTTTTAGCGATCCGGCTACCGTAGACTTAACCCAATGTGACGTCGTCTTTTTTGCAACGCCACATGGCGTGGCCATGGCGCAGGCGCCTGCACTGGTTGCGGCGGGTGTGAAAGTGATTGATCTGGCCGCTGACTTCCGCCTGCAGGATGTGGTGGTATTCGAGAAATGGTACAAACTGCCACACGGGTGTGCCGACATCTTGAAAAATGCGGTATACGGGTTGCCTGAACTCTATGCAGCTGAGGTTGAGAAGGCGCAAGTGATTGGTAACCCCGGCTGTTACCCGACCACCGTTTTGCTGGGGTTGGCCCCATTGCTTGAAAATGGCTGGATTGATTTTTCTGCGCCTATTATTGCCGATGCAAAATCCGGCGTATCAGGCGCAGGTAGAAAAGCCGAGGTCGGTACATTGTTCTCGGAAGCGAGTGATAACCTTAAGGCCTACGGCGTGGCGGGGCACAGACACCATCCTGAAATCCTGGCCCAATTGAAGAAACTGTCCGGACAGGATGAGGTCAACCTTATATTCGTGCCACACCTGATCCCGATGATACGAGGCATGTTGAGTACCTTGCATGTCAAGCTCAACGCCAAAGGCAAGCAGCAAGCGTTGCAACAGGTCTATGAGCAACGTTACCAGGGCTCTGCTTTTGTCGATGTGATGCCTGCGGGAGCATTACCGGAAACCCGCTCTGTGCGTGGATCTAATGTTTTACGGATGGCGTTGTATCCACAGGCGGATGATTATGTCACAATCATTGTGGTGCAGGATAACCTGGTCAAGGGTGCTTCCGGCCAGGCCGTGCAAAATATGAATTTGATGTTTAACCTGGTACCTGATGCCGGGTTGCAAGTATTGCCGTTGTTGCCATAATGATCAGGCCGATACGCAGACGATTGAGGAATCATTTTGGCTTGACTGCCAAGCAGGTGGCGGTGCGTTCGCATCGGCCCTGGTATTTTCAGAGTATGCTGGCGGTGATCTATGTGATTGTGGGTTTTGCCTTGGCTTACTGGGTCATCCATGACGATGATGCCGAAAATGTGCGCCTGCGCCTGCGCCAAGTCACCGCAGAGAACATAGAGTTACAAAAAAAGCTGATTGCGTCTCAGCGCGAGTTACAAGTCGAGCTAGCCACCAGTAACAATCTGGCCAAAACGCTCACAGCCCAGCAGGATGAAACCATCAAACTGAAAGAAGAATTGGTTTTTTACAAGAACATGACCAAGCGTTAGCGGGGTGCATGATATGACTGCTAAAGAATACTGATGGTCATTTAAGTTAATTCGGAACAGGAAGTCGCATGTTTTTCAAAAAAAGCGTTCAAATCGATAGCCACATTGATACGTTGATCGGACACGAAACACAAATCAATGGCAATATGCAGTTTGCTGGGGGCCTGAGAGTGGATGGTTTGATTGCTGGAAATGTGATCGAAAAACGCGAGCATCCAAGTACCTTGATTATCAGTGAAAACGGCTCGGTGACGGGGGCGGTTGAGGCTTCCAAAATCGTATTGAATGGCATGATACGTGGGCCGGTGAGATCGTCTGTCTTTATTGAGCTGCAAAGCAAGGCCAGGATCGTAGGCGATTTGTACTACAAATCACTGGAAATGCATACCGGTGCAGTGATTGAAGGAAAATTGATTTACTTGGGTGAGCAGGCTGAAGTTGAAGCCGCCTCACCAGACGCGACTTGAAATTAAACAGATTGTCGCCATATTGTTATTGAGAATTTGATAGGAGTCTATGATGACCGCAGAAGCTAC
>CAKZJM010000415.1 GCA_936943315.1 uncultured Methylophilus sp.
AAAACACACCAGGTTCAATTTCTGGGTAAGCGCGTCTACCAGCAACCCCTGGTAGCTAAAGCCGATGCTGAGCAAGCCTGGGTAGGTGCAACCTTGAGAGTGGATCAAACGAATGCACAGCAAACCCTGAAGATAAACGGCTTGAGCAAGCGGGCATACTAGTCAGAGTCAGCATGCTAGTCAGTGTTGCGTAAGGTTGTTGAGACATAATGTCAGGTACATCTGGAAAGGTGTACACAAACAAATTATGTAGGAGCGAAAAATGAGTAAATTATTATTGGCACTAATGGTGACATTTGGTTTAATGGCTTCTGCTCATGCAGAAGAATCCATAGACCAGGATGCGACAGTGAATCGGATGCACCAGCACAATTCCTTAGGCAAGCGTCCTTATGCCAAGATTCCGGCCGCCAAGCAAAATCCGGATGAAAAATGGGTAGGTGCAGGGATTGTGACCGATAGCCCGGAAAAAGGCTACGACAAGCACGATCAAATGCGTCTTAACTTCATTGGTAGACGCCCGTACATCGCGCCTTCGAACACTGATTAGCCGATGTAGCCCAGACCAAAGCCCCGCATTGTTGCGGGGTTTTGCGTCTAAGAGTATTAATATAAAAACATTAAAAATAAGCATTTTGTTTGTGAAGGGTATACACCATGTCAACCTCCGTGCAGGAGTCTGGGCCGCTAGGCTTGTTCAAGCACATGAATAGAGATTTGCCAGCCTCTATTGTGGTCTTTTTTGTGGCGTTGCCACTATGTCTGGGAATCGCGCTCGCCTCTGGCGCGCCCCTGTTTTCCGGCGTTATCGCTGGGATCATTGGCGGTATTGTCGTTGGGTTGGCCAGTGGTTCACAGTTAGGCGTCAGTGGCCCGGCTGCCGGGTTGGCAGTGATTGTCCTGGCCGCCATCAGCAGCCTGGGCTCTTATGAAACCTTTCTAGCGGCAGTGGTGCTGGCGGGTGTCTTTCAGTTTCTGCTGGGACAGTTCAAGGCGGGGTTTATTGCCTATTTTGTGCCTTCTTCCGTCATTAAAGGCATGCTCACGGGCATCGGCTTGTTGATTATCCTGAAACAGATCCCGCATGCCTTTGGCTATGATGCTGACTTTGAAGGCGATGAAGCTTTTGAAGAAACCGGTGGCAACAATACGTTTAGCGATATTTTGCAAGCGTGGGACTTATTAACGCCTGGGGCTATCCTGATCGCCGCGGTTTCTTTTGCCATCCTGATTTTGTGGGATACGGTACTTACCAAAAAACATAGAATTTTCCAGTTGTTGCAAGGCCCGATTGTGGTGGTACTGGTCGGCATTGCACTGAACTGGGCTTTTTTGAACCGCTGGCTGGGGTTTAGTTTAAGTCCAGATCAGATTGTGAGTTTGCCGGTGGCAAAAAGTCTGGGCGATTTTGCCGGTTTCTTTACCCATCCCGATTTCAGCCAGATTACGCAACCACTGGTGATTAAGACTGCGCTGGTAATGGCTATTGTGGCCAGCCTGGAAACCCTGCTATGCGTTGAGGCGACCGATAAACTTGACCCATTGAAACGGGTCACACCCACAAACCGTGAGCTCAAGGCGCAGGGCTTGGGGAATATGCTTTCTGGCCTGATTGGTGGTTTGCCGATCACGCAGGTGATTGTGCGGAGTAGTGCCAATATTACCTTTGGCGCACAAACCAAACTGTCGGCAGTGTTACATGGTTTCTGGTTGTTGCTGAGTGCCGTGACGATTGCCAGTTTTCTCAACATGATTCCTTTGGCAAGCTTGGCCACCATTTTGATTATGGTCGGTTACAAGTTAGCAAAACCCAGCTTGTTCAAGCAAATGTATGCGTTGGGCTGGGAGCAATTTGTCCCCTTCATCGTAACGATTGTGGCTATTGTGTTTACCGACTTGCTGACCGGTATCGGCTTGGGCCTGGTGGTGGCGGTTTTCTTCACCTTGCACCACAGCTACCGTAACTCGCATTACATCAAGCAGACACGCTCCAGCGTAGAGGGCAGGGAAGTGTTTCATCTGGTGCTGGCGGAGGAAGTCTCCTTTTTTAACAAAGCCAGTATTCTGGAAGTATTGGAAGGCATTCCGGCCAATAGCAAGGTGGTGATTGACTGCACCCACAGTAAATCGATTGCCTATGATGTCATGGAGTTTATCCACGACTATCAGCAACATGCCAAATTGAAAAAAATTGAGGTGGAAACGATACAATTCAATCCGCCCAAACATTTACTGGGGCATTAGCCTCATCACAGCATCACCATAATTATTTAATAAGAGGATACGTAATATGTATAAACACCCTTTACTGGACCGTGACAAAATGACCGCGCGTGAAGCACTGGACATTTTGATTGAGGGCAATAGCCGCTTCATGACGGACCGTGAGCAGGATAAGGATTTCAAGAGCCTGATCCAGATCACCAAGGACAAACAGCATCCGTTTGCTTCGTTCCTGAGTTGCAGTGACTCGCGCGCTCCGGTCGAGTTGTTGTTCGACCAGGCCCTGGGTGACGTATTCAGCGTCCGCCTGGCAGGCAACATTGCTTCTGACAAAGCGATTGGCAGCCTGGAGTTTGCCAGTAAATATCTGGGGAGCAAGCTGATCGTGGTCATGGGACATACGTCGTGTGGTGCTGTGAAAGCCGCTTGTGATGACTTTAAAGATGGACATATTGGCGAAATTATCAACCTGATCAAGCCTTCTATCCGTCACGAAAAAACGGTGACCGACCCAGGTCAGCGCAATTCGAAAAACGCTGATTTTGTGGAGAAAATTGGCGCGCTAAACGTCAAATATCAAATTGATACTATTATCCGTTGCAGTGATATTGTCGATGATATGTTACAGAGTCAGCAGATCGGCATTGTCGGCGCCGTGTATGATATTGCCACTGGTAAAGTGAATTTCCTCGAAGAGACGTTTGTAGGTTAATCTTTGAAACAAACGAAAAAGCCGATGCATGCATCGGCTTTTTTTGCGTCCTCAAAGAGGCACAATCAGTGGTGGCCTTCTTTGGCCAGGTTGATGCTGTATTTGGGAATCTCTACCGTCACATCAGTCTCTTGCAAAATGGCCTGGCATGACAACCGGGATTGCGGCTGTAAGCCCCAGGCACGGTCCAGCATGTCTTCTTCGTCTTCTTCAATCTCGTTCAGGCTCTTAAAGCCTTCGCGCACAACCACATGGCAGGTGGTGCAAGCGCATACGCCACCGCAGGCATTATCAATATCAATATCATGCTTCAGCAATGCATCGCAGATAGAGGTGCCTTGTGCTGCCTCAATGACCGCGCCTTCCGGGCAGATTTCAGCATGAGGTAATACAGTTATTTTTGGCATATCAGAGTTCCAGTGAATCCAGGTTTTTACCAGCCAGGGCTTTTTGCACTGAAGCATCCATGCGTTTGGCAGCAAAGGCCTCGGTGGCATGGTTTAGCGCTTCAGTCGCCTGGTTGACGGCGTGGCTATCGTCGCCCTGGCATAAAGCCACCAAAGCGTCGATATGGGTTTGTATCTGGCGGCGCTCATCTGCAGACAGCAATGTTTCGCCATCTTCGGCCAGGGCAGCCTGAATCGCTTCGATCAGTCGCTGTGCATCGACCACCGCTTCGCGCAGCATACGGGCTTGTTTATCACTGTCCGCAGCCCCAAATGAATCTTTCAGCATGCCGGTAATCTGGTCTTCGCTCAGGCCATAAGAAGGTTTGACCGTAATATTGGCTTCTATACCGCTGGTTTGCTCGCGCGCGCTCACCGATAGCAGCCCGTCTGCATCAACCTGAAAGGTAACACGGATACGCGCTGCACCGGCCGCCATGGGTGGGATGCCACGCAGCTCAAAGCGCGCCAAAGAGCGGCAGTCACTGACCAGTTCGCGTTCACCCTGAACCACATGAATCGCCATCGCCGTTTGACCATCTTTGTAGGTGGTGAAGTCTTGCGCACGTGCAATGGGCAGGGTGGAGTTACGCGGAATGACTTTTTCAACCAGCCCGCCCATGGTTTCCAGACCCAGTGAAAGCGGGGTGACATCCAGCAATAATAATTCATCACCACTACGGTTGCCCGCCAGCACATTCGCCTGGATGGCTGCACCCAGCGCCACGACTTTATCAGGATCCAGATTGGTGAGCGGCTCCTGCTCGAAAAAGGCTTGTACCGCATGACGGATATGCGGCATACGCGTCGCGCCGCCTACCAGCACCACGCCTTTAATGTCTGTAATAGTCAGGCCTGCATCTCGCATTGCTTTGCGCGTAGGGCTGAGAGTTTTAATCACCAAATGCTCGGTGAGGCTGACAAACTGGCTTACGGTCAAGGTTTCATCTACCAGTGTGCCACTGCTCAGTTTGCACACGATATTGGCCTCGTGGTTATCTGTGAGCCATTCTTTGGCCTGGCGCGACTTGGTCAACAACAGGCGCGTGTCTTCTTCTGTCAGCGGTTTAAAGTCTTTGGTTTTACTGCGCACCTGGTCGAGTACCCAGCAATAAATGCGGTGGTCAAAGTCATCGCCACCCAAGGCGGAGTCGCCATTGGTTGCCAGCACTTCAAACACGCCTTTGCTCAAACGCAAGATGGAAATGTCAAAAGTGCCACCGCCCAGGTCATAAATCACATAGACACCTTCGGCTGCATTATCCAGGCCATAGGCGACTGCAGCCGCAGTCGGCTCATTCAGCAGGCGCAATACATGCAAACCTGCCAGGCGGGCAGCATCTTTGGTGGCCTGGCGTTGAGCATCGTCAAAATAAGCGGGCACGGTAATCACCGCGCCTGTCAGTTCGCCGCCTAGCGCTTTTTCTGCGCGGGCCTTGAGTGTTTTGAGGATTTCAGCCGAAATTTCGACCGGACTTTTTAAGCCGGCACGTGTTTTAAGCTCCAGCATGCCTTGCGAGCTGTCATTTTCAACAAAATGGTAAGGGATATGGGCACGGTCTGTAATGTCATGCAGCGCGCGGCCCATAAAGCGTTTGACCGAAACGATGGTATTCACCGGATCCAGGCTTTGCGAGGCTTGTGCGTCA
>CAKZJM010000416.1 GCA_936943315.1 uncultured Methylophilus sp.
ACCTGGCGACGCTGGTGCTACATATCGATTACCAGTTCAATGTCTGGTTGAGTGTGCAAGGTTTGCTGGCTGCCATCGTGCTGGTGCCGTTTGCGGCGTGGCTGGTGGCGCGGCACCAGTTTAACCAGCCGCCCAGGGCGTTGTTGCAAAGTGTTTAAGCGCATCTGGTGTGGGCGAGTCAGGTAAAATACGCGCATGATTCCGATTTATCCTGCCAATAGTCTGAAAGATGCGCCTCTGCAAGGCGAGGTGACGCTGAGTGGCCTTACCAATCCGCCGCCGCTTTCGCTGTATATTCATATCCCCTGGTGCGTGCGCAAATGCCCGTATTGCGACTTCAACTCACACGAAGCACGCCAGGAAATCCCCGAAGCGGCGTATGTCGATGCCTTGATCGCCGACCTTGAGCAAGCCACGCCACTGGTGTGGGGCCGCAAAATCCGTAGTGTGTTTTTTGGCGGCGGCACGCCCAGCATTTTTTCTGCCGAAGCGATAGATAAAATTCTCAGTCATGTGCGCATGCTGACCCCGCTGGAATACGGCGCAGAAGTGACTCTGGAAGCCAACCCAGGCACGGTGGATATTGCCAACTTCAAGGGCTACAAAGAAGCAGGCGTCAATCGCGTGTCGCTGGGCATTCAAAGTTTTCAGCCGCAATATCTCAAAGCGCTGGGCCGTATTCATGACCGTGACCAGGCCTTAGCGGCCGCTGAGCTGGCGATGAATACTTTTGATAAGGTCAATCTGGATGTGATGTATGCCTTGCCTGAGCAAAGCCTGGAAGATGCCTTAAGAGATGCCGAAACGGCATGTGCGATTAAACCTGCGCATCTGTCGTTTTATCACCTGACGCTGGAGCCCAATACCCCGTTTCACCGCACGCCACCGAGCTTGCCGGATGACGATACCAGCGCCACCATGCAGGAAGAAATCGAGAAGATACTCGCTGCAAATGGTTACCAGCATTATGAAACTTCAGCCTTTGCCCAGCCCGGGCAGCAGTGTGTGCATAACCTCAATTACTGGACGTTTGGTGACTACCTTGGCATAGGCGCAGGCGCCCATTCCAAGCTGAGTTTTCATGACAAGATTATCCGTCAGAGTCGGCATAAACATCCCAAGCGATATCTCGAAGCTATCACTACCGGGCAGGTGGTGGATAATGAATGGCAGATTGGCCGTGAAGACCTGGCGTTTGAATTTATGATGAACGCGTTGCGATTGGTGGATGGCGTTGAGGCGGGGGTGTTTCAGCAACGGACAGGATTGCCATTGCGGGTGATTCAGGCGCAGTTGCTTGAAGCGCTGCAAAAGGGATTGTTGGAGCAAGTTGGGGGCGTGATTAAACCGACCTTGTTGGGGCAGCGGTTTTTGAATACGCTGTTGGAGATGTTTTTAGAGGGATAAGACGACTTAACAATCGTCATTCCGGCGGAAGGTGTAGCAGGGGTTTCGCAGAGTATGCTCTGCGCCTGCGGAACGGCTGGCTTATGCAGAAGCCAGCGTGCCCTGTAGGGGGAATCCAGGCGTGGTGTGATTGCGATAAAAGGTTGTTCTTTG